>JAJDEE010000456.1 GCA_029259975.1 Planctomycetota bacterium | reverse complement strand
GCGAGGCTTGGTTGATATTGATTCGCCCGGCAACGCGCTCGCTAGGGTCGACAGTTGTCGCATCAAGCAAATCTGCAAAGCTTTGACGATAGGTGCCTGGTTCGTCCTGCCAAGGCGATGCGACGATTTGAGCAGGCCCGTTTTCTTTGTTCTCATTGTTTGCTTCGATGCTCACGCGCGCATCGATCAAATCGAGTAGCGAAGCGATCGACGTTTCCCCAGCTTTTTCAAAGTCGGGCTGTACCTCCTCTGCGCTCACCGCATCGCCGCTAGAGTTTTCGCCTGCAGGTCCATATTGCCGATAAGAGATCACAAAGTTGGCCTCAGCCACGCCCAGCGTCTGTTGAAGTTCACTATGCAAAGTTTGCAGGTCTTCAGCATTTAGATCGATTTTTGGATCGCCCTCGGGCGTCGTGTTTTTTTCCGAGCTATGCACAGTCAGGTATGCCGACCAGCCGCGGTCGAGTTGGCCATTGGTGTTGTCGAGCTGCAGGAGTGTGCCGCGGGGCATTTCGTTTTCGTCGACTAGGTAGTTGCGGTTGGTGTCGACGCCATAGAGCAACTCAGGCGTGACGCCCTGAATCATCAGCAGGTCGTCTAAATGTGCGAGCGGCCCATTGATCGGTTGGTACGCGGGCGAGAGGCTTTGGTAGTAAGACGATTCGGCGCCGTAAGTGCGAGGCGAGTCGTCCTGGTCGAGCCAATCCAAAATCGCGTCGGCGACCGCTTCGTCCATGCCCGGGATGAGCAGCAGCCGGTCACGCGGCGAAAATGTTTCGTTGTCGGGCGACGAAGACTCCTCGCCATCGTCGTTGCCAACGACCAACGAGTTGAGATTCAACTTCGCCGATTCGTTTTCTAAGCCGTAACGTAGGTCTTGATAATAACCCTCGCGCATGTCGGGAGCCACAACAGTAAATCGCCCACGATAGTTGGCTAGTTGCTCGTCGATCACCAACACCTCTTGCAGCAAGTCGGGGTTGTCGAGTAGGCCGCCTTGTTGCTCGATCTCAGACGTTGATTGCGCTAGCAAGACACGCAAATACTCGACGCCCGATTTCGCGAGTTGCTCAGCCTGCAAATGATTGCCACTGTAGCGAGCCGCCAGATGCTCGTTGCGCATCAACAACAGATACGTCGAAGTGGTGAGCGTCATGATGATGATCGCCACCAGCACCATCAGCAGGATACTGCCCTGATGGCTGTCGAATCGGCATTCTTTGTTTGATAGCATGAAAGCCACTACGCAGAGCGTTTATCGGAACGGGTTCACGACTTGAACCGAGCCATAGTTTTGTCCGTGGTTCAAGTCTTCGCTGAAAAGAGTCGTTGCTCCTAGGGCCTCAGTTGCGGCAATAATTGCGCCATCCCAGTAGGATGTTTGGTAACGCTCGCTAATTTCTATCGCGATCTTGATGAGAGACCTATCCACCGCGATGCAGGGAAAAGCGTCGAACTGTTCGATCCATTCGAATGCTTGTACTGCCGAAAGAGGAATCTCAATCTTACGGACAACGGTGACATAAAATTCTTGCAGGACTTGCGAAGAAAGACCAAAGTCTTCGTTCTCAATCAGCTCGACGGCCTTGATTCGCTTCGCCTCCTCTGCGCCTTGACCTGCAGCCGCGTAAACCAAGACGTTTGTGTCGAGCAAGCACTTAACGCTCATGGATCTGATCTCGACTCCGAGATGCTGAGCCGATACGCGCTTCCGAAACGCGGCTCATTTCACGAATCTGTTTGCGCGCCTCGCTCGCCCGATCCTGACGGCGCGAAATGCCTGACAAAAATTCTCGGACGAGGGCATTAACCGACGATCCTTGCTCGGAGGCGTACCGACGCACGGCGGTAAGCACACGCTCGTCAACGCTGAGAGTGATGTTCTTCATAGACACATTCTATGTGTAACTGCGTTTGAAATCAAGGGCTTTTGCTGGGTTTTCGGCAGCGGAAGCGGGAAACTCCGCCTCGTGAGGTTCACGTACGTCGGGCAACGTCACAAACCGTCGGTACTCGACGAGATTTTCTTTGTGGCGGCGTAGCTCATCGCGGTCGTTGGGCGAATGGGTGGCCGCTTGTTCAAAGGGCTCTTCGAGTAAAGTGATGCGAATTTCTATTCCGTTAGGCAGACCTTCCTCGACAGACGAATCCCACTCGCTGCGAAGTTCTTGCCCATCGAAGTAAGCAAACGAAATTTCGACGACCTCCGGTGCGACTAATTCGGCATTTTCAGTGTTGTTACTGGTCGATGGATTTGTTGCAGAGTGGTTTTGTTCCTGCCAGATGGCCGTGGAGAGTTGTTCTCGATAAAGCCCGGCGTAGCCCGACGCGGTCGGATGCTCGCTAACCCCGGTGGCTGCAAGCTTGGTTGCGAGTAACTCTTTTCCCTCGCCGATCAGATACCGAACCGTCTGCGGCATGGCTCTTGGGTCTGGCGTTGAATCGGTTTCGACGCTTGGGTTTGTGGTGTCGATTTGGCGAGCTAAAATTTCCCATTGCCAGACCGCCGAGCGGTCGATGCGCAATTCGGTCTCGGTGCCGAAGATCCCTTGCACGGACGATTGATCCGAGGAAGTGTCGTCGTCGGCGCTTTCGCCTAATTCCGAGGTTGGTGCAAAATAACGGGCTGCGTGAATATCGTTGGCGATATGATTCAACAAGGTCCGCGCGAGCTGAGCTGTTTCGACTTGCGTGCGGCTGGTGTCGACGCGGACGAGATACAAATCTATCGCGGTCATGAGCAGTCCTAAGACTGCCCCCGCCAGTCCGATCGCGAGGACCATTTCCAGCAAGGTAAAGCCGCGTTTAGCCATTGCCTTCGCCCTCCGCATCGTCTGGTTCTTCCTCAACGGACGAATCGGACTCCTCTGCTATCCAGCGGATCAGTCGAAACTTCACCGGTCGAAACTGCTTTTCAACGTCTTGCTCGACGAGTACCTCGACCGAGGTCAGGCCGGCAAGAGTCGTTTCGTCCAGCTGCACAGAATAGACCCACGGAATCGCCGAATCCGCTTCCAAAGGCTGACGCGATTGGTTAGCCAGTTCCGTCATGCCAGCGAGCATTTCGTCCATCACGGAACTCGCCAGCAATTGAGCCTGCGCTTCGGCCTGGGCATCAGACGCGTTGCGTCCTGCGACGCTCATCACCTCGCCCAAAACAGCGATTGCCCCTGCCAAAATCGCCAGTGCCAGTATGACTTCTAGCAATGTGAAGGCAGGTTTGCGACGGCGATTGGAAGGAAAGGTTTGCATCGATGAAGTTGCTATCGGGATTGGAAGCGGTCGACTTCTTCGCGAGACAGGAGATCGCTCGTCCGCGCCACACCTGTCAAGGCGCGGAGCGTTGCGCGACGGTACAGCTTCTTTCCGCTTTGGAGCAACAAACTCGCGTCAGAAGTCGTGCCGTCGGGGAAGAACAAAATTGGCGCAGACCACTGGGTCGTGTTGTCTTGGCCGAGCTGTGTCGCGGTGCGCTGTCCCAGCTCGTCGAGAGAAACACTTTGAGCCGAACTAAAGACAATCTCCTCGGGCAGCGATGCCTCGAGTTTCCACTCGGCAAGCTCTCGTTCTTCGAGGGTAAGTTCGTCGTTCGCGCGCGCTGCGCTGGTTGTCGCCAGCTCGGTTTCGTCCAAGTCTGGCTCTATGCCGCCCGACCAAGCGTCGATACGATAATCGTTGCCCTCTGGCTCGAAACGAAACTGATAGATCTGGCCCGACTCGATGGCATGTGTGCGTGCTTGCGACCAACTCGCGACGACCTGATCGGTGCCTCTTCGCAGCCGAATCGACGAAAAACTGCCTTCAAACAACGGCGCCGCTAAGCTACCGACAACTACGAGCAACACGAGAACAAGTAGCAGCTCGAAGAGCGTCATCGCAGCTGGGCTGCAGCCTATGCGAGCTGCCGCTCGGATAGTGTAGTCCGCTCTCGTTGGTCGCTCATTGGTTGAGCGTGTAGGGAGCAAACTTGCTTCCGCCTTCCGCCTTCCGCCTACCGCCTTCATTCTTTCTCCCAGTTGCCGATGTCGTCGTCGGTACCGCTTTGGCCATCGGGGCCGTTAGACCAGAAGTCGTACTTTTTTGGATTCTTCTTGCCTTCGGCCAGATATTGGTAAGGGTTTCCCCACGGGTCATTGTTCAGTTTTTCGACGTATTCTGAGAGCCATTTGTCCTTCATGGCCGTATCGCTGGGTTCCTCCCAAAGGTCTTCGATCTTGGCAGGGTATTTGCCAAAATCGAGGCGGTAGCGATTGATCGGGTCACTGATCAAGCCGGCTTGCGCTTTTGCGGCGTTGATATTAGCTTTGTCTTGTGTGCCGATAAACACGTTGGTCGCTAGTGAGCCGAGAATGACGAGGATGACGAGCACCAAAAGCACTTCGATGAGCGTAAAAGCGGCACGCGTTGAAAGATTCTTTTCCTGTCTCATGAGGGAAGTCCTTCCTCTGTTTCTTGAGTGGGAATGGTGAGTGGTAAGCCCTGGCGGGTTGGTGGTATGCTGTGGGCTTAGGTGGGAATAATTATTGTAGCAGTTTTATAGGGCCATGGCAGATTTTAGCATTGGGAGCAGTAACGCGACCACAATGACCAGCACCGCTGAGGCCATGACCAGCAGCATCATTGGTTCTAGTAGGCGAACTAGCAGGTCGAGCTTTCGCCAGGTTTGTTTTTCGAGTGTGTCGGCGATATTCGTGAGTACGGTCTCGAGTGTGTTGGATTGTTCGGCCACACCGATCATTTCCACCACGTCAGGCGGAAAATGCCCGCTTGCCTTGAGAGGTGTTGCCAGCGATTCGCCTGCAGTGATATTCTCGGACGCTTCCTGGATAGCTGCTGCCAACACGCGATTGCCCATCGAGTCAGAACTGATCCGCAACGCATTGACGATCGGCACTCCGCCATGGAGCAAAGTCCCTAAGATACGGCAAAATCTAGAAACGGCCAAGTTGCGGTAGATTGGCCCCGCCTGAGGAATTTTCAACCGCCAGCGATCCATAAACCAGCGCCCAGCATCGGTTGCCAATCGAGCGCGGGCGAACAATACCAATACGCCAATCGTCAGCGCAATCCACAGGCCGTAGCCAGAGATTGTCTTACTCAGCCACAATAGCCAATCGGTCAAGAAGGGCAGTTCACCCCGAGCACGTAGACGAGCGAACAGCGTTTCGAATTTCGGTATGAAAAAGATGATGAGGACGCTAACAATGCCAACGCTGAACACGGCCAAAAAAATCGGATAAGCGAGTGCCCCCGCGACACGGCTTTTGAGTTCGGCCTGCTGATCGGTGAACTTGGCAACACGTTCGAGTGCTTCCTCCAAAAATCCACCTTCGCCGCCGGCGCGGATGATGCTAGTGGCAAGCTCGCTAAACGCTTTTGGGTGGCGAGCGGTCGCTTCGGCCAGCGATTGCCCTTCGGTGACGCGAGCGTGAAGATCGTCGATCACAAAAGCTAATGCCGGGTTGGAAGTCTGTTGCTCCAACACTTCTAGCGACCGCAGCAACGGCACGCCGCTACGCAGTAGCGCCGCCAACTGCAAATAAAACTGCGACATCGCCTGCGGTCGCACGCGATGCGAACCAGTTCGCTCGGCCTGTTTGCTGGCGGCTTTGACTTCGATCGGAAACAGCTGCTTGCCCGCCAAAGCCGTGACCGCCTCACGTTGTGTGC
>JAJDEE010000455.1 GCA_029259975.1 Planctomycetota bacterium | reverse complement strand
ATGCTAGTGACCTTGAGGTTTGGGGTTCCTCGTTTGGTTGGGACCCAGACATCGATGATGACGGGCACTTGGACGGAGACGCCGACGGGGATGGTTTAGTCACCCAGCGAGATTTCCAATGGTGGCAAAAGCATTCTATCGAGGAGCCACCAGCGGCATCTGCGACGCAAGTACCTGAGCCAGCCTCAGTGTTATTCATGCTATCAGGGTTATTCATGCTTTCAGGCATGCTGCTGAACAGCGTTACTAGAAGTCATTCTCGATGCCGGTCTGAAAGTTTGCGATCAGAAATTAGCTGATCCAATCACGCTGCGTTACCGTGAGAGAAGCTGTCGGCCTTGCTCTCGCAAATTCTCTAGTAGTCCTTGCAAGTGTACTGCTTGAGTTAGCGGATTGATGAGCGTGGTTCGCAAGTAGCTGCGCCCGTCGAGCTGGGTTTGTACGAGATAATAATCACCCGATTGGATGACGGCCCGACGAAGTTGTAGCTGGTACTGGTCGATTTCTGTTGGCGATCGGTCGCGCAGCTCTACCGGCAAATGGCGAAAAACGAGGATATTGCACTCGGGGCGACAATACGGCTCAAAATCGTCTTGGGCGGTGAGTAGCTCGTAGAAATGCTGGCTCAAGTCAAACGTTGTGTCGACCAGTGCCTCAAACAATCTGCTACCGAACAACGACCAGGTGCCCCACAGGCCCATCGCGGCGGCCCGCTTGGTACATTCCAAATTGCTAACGCCGTTATCGAATTCGGCCATGCCAGGAGCTGACGGGTCGAACAGGTAGGGAGCGGCTTGCTGGAAAGCGGCGTAGCGATGCTCTGGATTGCGATAGAAAACCAAAGCGCAAAGCGCGGGCATGAACATCATTTTGTGGGCATCGCACACCACGCTATCAGCTAGGTGCAGACCTTCGACGAGGTGACGGTGTCTTGCGCTGAAACAAGCGGCGCCGCCGTGAGCAGCGTCGACATGAAGCCAGACATCGTGTCGTTGGCAAACCTCGGCAATGTCGACAAGTGGGTCGAACGCACCGATAGGTGTCGCGCAAGCTGCGGCTGACACTGCTACGATTGGTACGTTCTTTTGACGCAAGTCGGTAAGGATCGCGTCGAGTTCGTTGACATTCATCCGTCTTCGTTCATCGAGGGGAACACGCACCACCTGATCGGTTCCCAGACCAAGAATGCCTGCAGAACGAGTTACGCAGTAATGCGATTCGGCATGAGCGACGAGGACTGGAGCTGGCGAATGTGAAGTTAAACCTCGCGACCAACTATTGCCGAGCGTAACATTCCGCGCGGTCAGCAACGCCGTCAAATTGGCTAACGAGCCTCCCGAGGTTACAAGCCCAGTGAACTCGCCTGCCGGAAAACCGAGGGTTTCACCCAGTTTGTTGACGATGGCTCTTTCGATAGCAGTAGCCCAAGGCCCCATTTCATAAATCGCCATCACCTGATTGGTCATGGTCGTCACGGCATCGAATAAGCTCGCCAGTGGCAACGAAGCAGGTACCTGATGTCCAACGTAGTGCGGATGGTGCAGATTTTGCCCTCGACTGAGTGTTTGCTTGACCAGTTCGTCAAAGCGAGCCAGTAGCTCAGGGACATCCGAGGGCGGCCCAATTTCTCCCGCGGCAAGCTGTTTGTGGGCCAGAGTGATATTTTCGTTAGGCTCAAACCAATGCAGGACAGGGCCAGACGCGTCTTGTACAACTCGTAGGTGTTTGCTGAGCAACTCGATCATGTGTTCGCCAGCCAGACGAACCGTCTGCGGGTCGTAGGCTGCGGTGATCAGTTCTCGCTGTTTGTTGTCGGGGAGGCGGGAATTCGTGCATTCAGTCATAAATCAATCGACTCCGTCATCAATACGCGGTAGCAGCCGCTTGTACTCGCCTGCGAGCCAGAGCGGGATGCCATTGCGATACCATTTTGAAAAACGGCTCTCGCTAGCGCCGCCCGGGAGATTGCTCCAGGCTTCTTGCTCACCCAGGTCAGTGACCATGTGGTAGCTGGGCGCAAAGCTCGACTCGCGCGTGGCGGTCGCGAGCAAGTGTCCTTGAAATGGCGTCGCTTGGCAGCCGGGCATCGCCTTGCGTTCGGAGTTGAAGCCAAGCAATCGTCCGACGCGGCTTTTCTCGAAGAATCGATTGGCGAAGTGAAACGCGTTGGCCTCGCCCCAGGGCACGACCGCATCTTCAGCAGCCCGCTCGGCGGCAACTCGAATCAGTTCGCCATGGTCGCGATCTTGCCACCAGAGTGAATCTTGACGGCAGAGCAAATCGTCGATTGCGGTGAGAATCATCGACGAGTAACCCCTCCGCGTACAAAGAAAAAACATCCGCCGCCAACCGATGCCCTCTTCGTGACCAAAAACTTCGAGCACGACGTGACGATACAGATGTTGAAACGCAGTCGCGGCGGTACTCTCGGGATTGTAACGCAGATCCCAATCGGCCAGCAATTCTTTCAGCGGTCCGTCGGGCACGTGCGGCAGAAAGATTGGCAGCAGCCGGCGGGCTTGTAGGCTGGTCACATCATATTGAAGCAGTTGCATATCTTCGACAGTTGCCTGCTTGAGTTCATGCAATCGTTCGGCAATCCGCTCTTTGCGGTAACTGGCCAACGCATGGCTGTGCAGGAGGAATTCGCCCGCGCGATCGAGGTTTTCGTTGGCGCTGGCGAGGTAGCCTTCGGGCGGGTCGTACAAGCTGGGAAGCTGGTCGCTGGAGGGTCGACCTTGCCAGTGAGTTGCATTGTCCCACGCCAGCGCGGGGACGATGCCAACCTGCCCGTCGGGACGTTGGGGCAGCCAACCGCTTGCCTGTCGACCGATGTGACCTGCGGAGTCGGCAAATACCCAGACGAGCGTCGGATGCGGATTCTCGCGGACGATATCCATCGCTTGCTGCGCACTGCCGCATTGCAAAACATCGAGCCAACAGCCTATCGAATGCCCCGAGCCGGCTTGGCTGCCAATCCACTTGGCCGACAGGTACTTGCCCGGTTGTTGGTCGGTGAGATCCCAACGCAGTGTTCCTTGTTCGTTTTCGAACACACGCATCGTCGTGGGCTGCATGCCTTTACGCTCGATCTTTTCTTCACGAAGCTGAAAGTCGTGCCATGTCTGGTCACGGCGATACTGCCACCCTGTTGCGCCGCCTGGGCGGCAATCTTCGACGAAATAGTCGCTCGTGTCAGCGTGCAGGTAGGTGACACCCCAGGCCAACTGTCGCGATCGACCGACCGCCATCAATGGGCAGCCGGGCAGCGTTGCACCCATCACGTAGTTGTCGTCGGTGTTATTTTCTCCAGTCCAATGCAAAGCGACTTCGTACCAAATCGCCGGCAGGCGGTTAACCTCCAAGTGTGGATCGGAGGCCAACAGCGCGTGCCCTGTCGCACTGCGTCGCGGCCCCACCGCCCACGCGTTACTGCCTGCGAGGCGTGGCAGGTCAGCAAGCAATTCGAGTGCATCGTCCGACAGGCGGCGTTCGATTTGGATGTCGAGTAGCGGCTCGAAGTCTACATCGTCGAGGTAGGGCGACATTAACTCCTGCAGCAACTCCGGACGAATGCCTGCTTGAATCAACTCCAGCAGCAATCGCTCGTTCTCTTGGGCGGCAACTGCTAAGCCGGCAAAGCTCAACAGGTTGCCTATCGCTAGCACAGCAGTAGGGTGCCATGGGCGAGGTTGAAAGCCGGTGACCCACATCGGCAACGAACGCCCTGCTTCTTGCAGGCCGTCGTTTACGCCGTTGCAATAACAGTCGAGCTGTTCGCGCGTTTGAGGCCGCAGGTTCTCGACTTCGCTTTCCAGGTCGAGATGCAACCCGGCCCTCCGAAAAAACCGGTCGGTTTCGACCAGCTCTGGCTTGTCGGCAATTCGCCCAGCTGCTTCACCTCGAGCGACAACGCGTGAGAAAAAAATCTGTGTCGGCCGGTCGACGGCATGCAAATAGCCCAGAGCGTAGAGCGCATCGTGCCAACTGCCGGCTTCGACGTGAGCTACGCCAGCTTCATCGCGTACGGCCTGAAAATCGACTTGTGCCGATTTGGTTGAAATGCGATCCATGCTCTAAGTGTAAAGTCGGAACGCCGAATTCGGAATGCGGATCTGATAGATTGCAAATTGTTGACGCTGTCTATGTTCAACTCTTCAGCTTTGTATTGGCCAATCTACAGCGCCGCTATTTCTTGCGATGGCGAATCTTGGCTCGCATCCGTCGCTTCTTTCGACCTTGCTTACGTCGACCCTTACCTGACTTTTTTGTACCCAATAGTTGCTCCTTCGAAATTAAAATTCAACGATCTGTGACCGCGCCCCGGTGAGAGGCGAACTGTTTAGTCTAGCGTTGCTTTCCCTCTCGGGGCAAGCAACGCCTTTGTAGTGGGCGATACTGGATTCGAACCAGTGACCCCTAGCTTGTCGAGCTAGTGCTCTAACCAACTGAGCTAATCGCCCGGAGTTGCCTGTCCCGCACGTCTATCAGCCGGGGCAAGCTTCCAAGCCTCGGACGCTAGCGGCACCCGAGAATCTCGTATACTAGCATCCCCACGACTATCACGGTAGGCCTTTCGGGTGAGACTTTTGAGGGCATGTACGGTTTTCACTGTGTTTTCGTATGGTCTGGCTAGCAGTCTGCCAGTCTAACTTGTCAGGCTTGGCAAATTACGCTCTACTCGTGGCTTGGTTCGACGTGGTTTCTGCGTTTCTGCGTCATTTTTTTGAGTTCTTGGCGATTGAGTTCGGCTCGATCACTGACGGACGGTGGTGGCATCGTATGTGGCTGGATCGGATGTTCAAGGATAGGCAAGAAATTCTCGTGTTAGGCGAGTTGCTGCTCTTTCTTGCAGCTTGGGGGCTGGGCCTTGCCGCTGCGGTCAATGACTACCGCGAGCGCACCAACGCTGGCGCCGAGAATAATGTGGCCGCTAACTCTGGTTACTCCGATGGCGTTTTCTCTGGCCCAGACTACTCTGAGCAGCTGGGTTCTGAACAACTGGGCGCGTTTGAGTGAGTCGCCAACATTCAGCAACACCCCTTCTACTGGGTTTTTGCGGCGCGTTGCAAAACGTGTTTTTGTTCGCAAAACTTCACGACTTTTGCGACACCTAGTTTTCGTCGGACGCGGTTTTTCTAGGAGATTCTTGTTTTTCGGTGTTGCAAAAGTCCGTCACTTTTGCGAATTCGGGATCTTCTTTTATCGCAATATCTTTTTCGCTTTCCAGCCGTTTTTCGCTCTCTGAATGGTCCTCTGACAACCCCGCTAAGCTGTCCAGTTTGAGATCAAGCTCTTCCCACGGGGTGTTGGG
>JAJDEE010000454.1 GCA_029259975.1 Planctomycetota bacterium | reverse complement strand
GTGTTTTTTCTGAAAAATGTGCGATGCAAGTGCTGCTCGACGCGACTTACGAGCAGTTGCCGAGCAATCAGATTCGACTGTTCATGGATACCGAGCCGCAAACGATCGAGCCTGGCACGCAGTTGCTGTCGATCGCGCAAGTTTTCTTGCTGACGGCCAATCGCCGGCTGCCTGTGCTAGAAAACGGACGCCTCCTTGGCCAAGTCAGCCGCCGCGACGTGATGCGGGCCTCGCTCGATTTGCTGAAACATTCGCCAATCCGTGACGAAGGCTCTTCGCTGCTGTATCTCAGTGCCTTGGTCGAGCGTAGCGACGCCCCGATAGCCTAATTAACGCGTTGCCAAATCGCGGGGCCTTTGCTAGATTGCAGCTTCAAATTTCCCGCAAAACCAACAGCGAATAGACCCATGGCCCAAGCGATTGCAGGGGTTGTTCCCGATACCGAAAAAGAAGTGACCGTGATGACTGTCTGGCCTTCGATGGGCGCGTTGGCGTTCGGACGTTGGTGGGGGCGGCGGTTTGCCAATAATCTCGGGATCACTCTGTTCGGCGTGCCAATCACGGTGGGTCGCATTTTGGCGCTGCTGTCGATTCCGATGATCTTGCCAGTCTACTTTCTCATGATACTTCCGCGGATTCCGTTTGTGGTCTTCGGCGTGAAGAATCCATTCTGTCGACGCTATCGCTTGACGAATCGTCGGGTGATTGTCGAACAAGCCTTTGGAGGCGGCGAGCTGCAGAGCGTTTCACTCGACCGCTTTGACTCGGTCCACCTCAAGGTCGAACCGGGACAAGAATGGTACCCGGCAGGCAATCTCATTTTTAAGCTGGGCGACGTCGAGACCTTTCGCTTAGCCGGGGTCCCTCACCCGCGAGCGTTTCAGCAAACATGCATCAAGGCCAACGCTGGTTTTGTTGGAGTTCAGCAAGCACGTGCGGTAGGCGCAGCGGTTTAAGCTCTTTTTGTCGAGCAACTTTAGAATCAGCCCTATTAGAATTAGCTCCAGACGCTTAGGGTCTGGTAAACAGCCAACGATGCTAAATAGGCCAAGCCGGTCATATAAACCAGTTGGAATACGGCCCATTTCCAAGAGCCGGTCTCGCGCTTCGTGACTACCTGAGTTGGTAAGCATTGCATCGCAAGAACGAAGAATACGAGTAGGCTCAAGGATGTTGCGGTGGTGAATACTGGAGTTCCGTCAGGACGTGTTTGGCTCCGCATGGTCTCGACGAATGTTGAAGCGTCTTCTGCGGCGTTCTCTTCGACTCCATACAAGATTGCCATTGTCGAAACAATCACTTCGCGTGCGGCAAACGAACTGAGGACGCCGACGTTGATCTTCCAGTCAAATCCCAATGGGCTGAAGATTGGTTCAACAAAGTGCCCAAGTCGTCCAGCAAACGAGTACGCCAACTGTTCCTGGGCCAAGAGAAGATCACCTTCTTCAAAAATGGCCTCGGCGCCAGCACCATCTGTTGCCGCCGCATCGTGCCCTAGCGAAGCCAGCTGCTTAGTAGCGCCAGACGACAAGGCGTCTGTGGGTATTTTGGGGTAGTTTGCCATCGCCCACAGGACGACTGAGATTAACAAGATGACGCCGCCTGCCTTTCTGACAAAAATACTAGCCCGATCTAGCGTGGTCATGAGTGCATTGCGCAGGCTTGGTAAACGGTAGGGCGGCAACTCCAGCACAAGCGGAACCGACTCGCCTCGTAAGATCGTTTTTTTGAGGCAGAAGGCAGTCGCCAACGCCGTCCCAATCCCCAATAGGTATGCTCCCAGGAACACGCCTGCCGCCTTGAGTGCCGAATCCCCACAAAGTAGCGTTGCCACCATTGCGTAGACTGGCAGCCGTGCTGAACATGTGAGTAGAGGTAGAACAAGTATCGTGACCAGCCGATCTCGCCAGTCTTCGATCACACGCGAAGCCATAATGCCAGGAATCGCACAAGCGTGCGCCGAGAGCATCGGTACAAACGCTTTGCCGGGTAGGCCGACCGAACGCATCACTCGCTCCATAACAAATGCGGCGCGTGCCAAGTACCCACTGTCTTCCAACAACGAAATGAAGAAAAAAAGAATGCAAATCTGCGGCAGGAATACGATCACACCGCCAACGCCGCCAATAATTCCATCGACGGCAAGGCTGCGTAGGTCTGCTACAGGCAGCAGGCACGCAAGTACACTCCCAAGCAGCGCAATCAGTGCCGTCCACCATCTTCGTTTGATGCCGGCGACCTGATATGCCATGGTGAAAACACCAGCTGCAATCAGAAAAACACTAGACCGATAGGTAAATCCACTGCTAACCTCTGGGATCATTGCGTCCAGTGCAGCTGCTATCGATGTGAATCCATCGTCGATCAAGCCCATCGGGACGTCGGCCATCACAAAGATCAGGTAAAATACGAACATCATCACTGCCAGAAACGCGGCAAGCCCAACGACCGGCTTCGTTACGATGCGATCGATAGCCGCCGTAGTTTTTCCGTACGATTCTGGAGAGTGTACTGCTTTTCTTGCAACGGTCTCTGCCCACTCATACCTGGCAACGAAGGGGCAACCTTTGCCAGCCACAGTACACGAGCAGTGTCCTCGCGAAGACTCTTGCGATGGCCCGTCAGAAATAAGGTCCGCGACTGCAGATCGCAGCACCGCAAGCCCCTCGCCTGTCCTTCCGCTTACCGGTACAACCGGGCATTCAAGTTGTTCGCTAAGGAGTTTCGTATCGGTGGTAATTCCTGCGGATTGCGCCGCGTCGATCAGATTCAAAGCAACGACTATCGGCAGTCCCATCTCCAGAACTTCGCTAGCCAAGAACAGGTTGCGTTCAACGTTCGTCGCATCGATGACTAACACGACTGCTGCGGGGGCCGGTAAGCCTTCCAAATCACCGCGTAGCGCGACTTCAGCCACTTTTTCTTCTGGAGTGATCGCGTCCAAACTGTAGAGACCTGGCAAGTCGACGAGTTCGACGACTCGGTCCCCGAGATTTAGGCGCCCTTTCCGTAGGTCGACGGTGACTCCCGGATAGTTGGCCGTCTTTGCGCGCAAGCCTGTTAGCGAGTTAAACAGTGCGGTCTTTCCTGCATTTGGATTGCCGATAAGAAGCACCGACACTGGACCCTTTGCAACAGCTACCTGACTTTCGACGCTGGGTAGCACTGGCGGAGTCATACGCCCCCCTGCGCAGAGTTGCCTGGATTGCACGTCCCTGGACAGGCTGTAGCAAAGACTTGCTGTGCGAGTCTCCTAGAAATCCCCACGCGACAACCAACGACATGAATGATCAACGGATCGCCCAGGTGAATCACCTGGATATTACGCCCCTGACAAATTCCCATTCGCTTCAATCGGACACCATCTAAGCTCCCAGTTTCAACGCGATCAACAACCATCATTTCATTCACCGTAGCCGCTGTGAGCGGCTGCGAATGACCTATAAACTGTTCGCTGGAGCAATCTGGTTGGTCCAAGGGCAGCTCGTCCCGTCTTGGCTGATGTACGCTTCTGTGATGTATGGCTAGTGGTTGCACTGCGAATTTCGTGTGAACTATCAGGGAAATGGTTTGTGGCACCTTCGCTAGAGCCCATTCTATTGCTACTGAGACTGCTTATCAAGTGGCATTTACCGAATGATCCACTGTTTTTATGATGTAGGCCAATTAGGCTTTGTCTCATTCGCACTGGATGGCGTTATTCATCGACAAAAGTCGGCTATTTTTCGTCCGGTGCTACTCAGCGGTAATTCGTTAAGTTTCTTCATCGCACACCAACGTAGGGTCTTGTCTACGGTACGTTTTAATTTACCCGACGAATAACTCGCTTCGTAACAATCGAGCGTGATGCGATAGCGGGTGACACCGTGTTTGATCGTTTTTAGCAGACGGCCCGGTTTGATGGTCACGCCCGTTTGTGTTTGGACTTTGGCGATTAGCTCGTCGCGCACAAACAACGGGCCTTCGCTTTCGAGGGCAAAGCGAGGGAAATCCCACAGGCCGGCCCAGCGTTCGTCTTCGGCGCATTGACGCAACAGCACTTGGCCGTTCTTGCGAACGACGACGGCCGCTTCGTTGATGTTGGTAAATTTTGTTTTCTTGGTCGACATGGGTACCGACGCCTGGGCGCCAGATTCATAGGCAACGCAGAGCGAGGCGACTGGGCACCGCTTGCAATCGGGATTGCTAGGCTTGCAAACGAGCGAGCCGAGTTCCATCAACGCCTGATTGAAGTTGGCAATGTCCTTGCGAGGCAAGACCTCTTCGGCCGTTTGCCACAGCACTTTTTGCCCAACCGATTTCGTCGGATCTTGACGATAGCCAATCAGCCGCGAAAACAAACGAATCGTGTTTGCCTCAAGAATCGGTGCCCGCTCGTCAAAAGCGATCGACACAATCGCCCCCGCCGTGTAGCGACCGATACCGGGCAGCGTTTGCAAGGTCGTTACATCGCGGGGAAACCGCCCGCCGTGCTCGGTAACGATTTGCTGCGCCGCCGCATGCAGGCCGCGCGCCCGACGGTAGTAACCCAAGCCTTCCCACAGCCGCAAAACTTCCTGCTCGTCGGCTGCCGCCAGCTTTTTGACCGTCGGAAAGGCCTTCATGAAACGTTGGAAGTACGCTTTGACGGTCTCGACTTGCGTTTGCTGCAGCATCACCTCGCTGACCCAAACGCGATAAGGGTTGCTCGACTTCCGCCACGGCAGATCGCGCGCATGTCTGGCGTACCAAGTGAGCAAGCGGCGACGGAAGCTTTGTTTCCATTTAGTGTCGAATGTGGCAAGTGAAGAACAGTCCGTTGCCATGATGATAAAAGAAGGTCTCACGCAAAGGCGCTAAGGCACAAAGTAGAAAACAATTTTTCCTTTGCGCCTTAGCGCCTTTGCGTGATTTTTCTAGTTCTCCTTCAATGCCGCGATCAAATCGACGAGTACTTTTTTTCCGTCACCGAACAGCATGAGGCAGTTATCAGCGGCGAATAATGGGTTCGGGATACCGGCGAAGCCAGGGCTGAGGCTCCGCTTGATCATGATGACGGTGCGTGCGTCGATCACGTTGAGAATCGGCATGCCGGCTATCGGGCTGCTGGGGTCGGTGTTGGCTACAGGGTTCACGACATCGTTGGCACCGATCACAATCGCGACGTCGCATTGCGAGAAGGTCGGGTTGAACTCGTCCATGTCTGTGTGCTTGTCGTATGGTACGTCGGCTTCGGACAGCAGCACATTCATGTGCCCCGGCATACGGCCCGCGAACGGGTGGATCGCAAACTAGACCG
>JAJDEE010000453.1 GCA_029259975.1 Planctomycetota bacterium | reverse complement strand
GCCGACTTTGCCGTTTGCGCCGGGCAGTTTTCGTGCCGTATCGACGGTGGTTTGAACATCCACCATGCCTTTATCCACATCAAATGCGTTGAAGAGCTCAAAAGCTTTCGCCCATTCAGCTTCGGACTGGTCTGTGATGTCGATGCCGGGTTCAATGCGCCAGAAGAGGTCTGGTGAGAGGGCGAGATAGCCCTCCTTTGCGAGGTCATCGCAAATGTCACGCATGACGGCGTTAACGCCGAAGAGAGGCCGGTGAATCTCGAAGGCGGCATTGGCCTGATGTTGACCGATCTTTTCAACGGCGCTCCTTCAAATCCTAACTTAGCATTTGGCCTGTTCGATAACGTGCGAGTCTTCGATGGCCTGCTCGGCCAGCCACAGCAGTTGGCCAACACCGTACCAGAGCCTTCTACGCTGTTTTCGTTACTGATCGCGGCTTTGCTAGGTAAACAATTCAGTATGCGGAGACGAACCCAATGACTTTACGACAATATATTTTATCGCTAGCCGCGATGGCATTGGTCTGCTGCTCTGCAACGCATCCTGCCTATGCTCAGCTAAATCTATTCGGCAATTTCGACCATGGCTCGCTGCAGAGTTGGAGTGGAGACCTCAACACTATCCAACTTGTGGGCCGCGAGAATCATCCCACGACCAGCGGCTGGCGGTGGATGTATTTTCAGGCGACGGGTGTGAATGGCGCGCAACCCAATTTTTCAATCAATCAAAGCTTTGCGGGCGGCAACAGCGCACTCAATAACCACGAAATGGTTTACTCCTACGACAACGAAAACTGGCTGTTTTTCGATAACAACCAGCGTTCAGGAACTTTGTATTCCTTTTCCAATAATAGCACCTTCACCAGCGACGAAGTTTATGTCGCCTATGCACAGCCCTATTCTTACGGCCGCTCGGCAACCCATACGGCCCAAGTGTTAGCCTCTCCGTGGGCACAGCCGACCTCCTCGGGAGACACCAATGGCGTTATTGGCAAAACTCCGTTGGCGATTGACGACCTGGGGCGACTGGTACCTCAGAAAGATATTTTTGCTTATCGCATCACCAATCCTGCAACCGACTCCGCGACGCCCAAACGCAAAGTCGTTATCACCACAGGCGTCCATGCTGGCG
The DNA here is from genome assembly GCA_029259975.1 of Planctomycetota bacterium. Lineage (GTDB taxonomy): Bacteria > Planctomycetota > Planctomycetia > Pirellulales > Lacipirellulaceae > Bythopirellula. Next base: position 2,001 of record JAJDEE010000453.1, on the reverse strand, counting down.
AAGTGCTGGGCACGCACACGTTTCAAGGATTAGTCGATTGGCTCATCTCTGACGATTCGCGAGCCGCTCGACTTCGCGACGATGTCGAATTTTTCGCTTACCCGACGATGAACGCGGCAGGCCGCTTTGCGGGAACGAGCCGGTCCACGGTCGAGAATCCCAACCAAGACCCTAACGGACTATGGCACCCGTCTCTCTGGACGACGCACGCCGATATCCGCGCCAACGGCGAGGCGATGCTCGCCGACGTGGTGTCGACACCCGGCAGTACGGTTGACGCGTTTATCGATTTCCATTCGACGATTCCCTCCAGCCCCGGCGACGATTTTGCATTCATCGAAATCTCCGAGGGCGATGCCGACGCGCCTTGGTGGCAAGAGCTACGAACGCTCCAACCCAATGTCGAACAAGTCGAATCAACAGGCACCAATTGGACGACAGCCAACTTCGGCGACCTCTTGCTCAACGCCGACGTCGACATTACTTTTGAAACACAGTTCGGCAAAAGCCGTCCCCTGTCGCACTATCACACGACGGGCGAGAATTTTGGTATCGCGTTTTACAACGCTTGGGTACAAGTCGCCAACCCCGACGAAGCCGATTTCGACGAAGACGGCGACGTCGACTCGTCCGATCTTGCCACTTGGCAGCAAAACTATGGCCTCACCAGCACAGCGACCCACTTCCAGGGCGACACCACTGCCGATCAAGACGTCGACGGTGCCGATTTTTTGACCTGGCAACAACAGTCGGGTAACGGAGTTCCGGTATTGGCCGCGAACACGGTCGTTCCCGAACCAAGCACGCTGTGGCTCGCAGCTTGTCTTTTTGCGGTAGCGGCCTGGCGGCGATAAACTGTGACTGAATTGGGGCGAAGCTGCCATAGCGAAGTCGTCGAATTACGTTCAGACACCAAAAATTCCGAACTTCTTCTCTACGGCATCCCTCTGCTACAATGTAGCGATCTCCTGTAGCAAACAATATGCACCTTTATCCAATGAATTATCCTGGCGAGACAACCGGCGATTTTGCATCGACCTGACCTTTTGCGCTAGTGACTCAAAACACGTTTTTATGCGCAAAAGCCGCCCCAATTTTCCTGGAGGTAAAAGCTGTAAGTCTCTTACTGGCAACACGTTACGAAAAATTACGGGCCGCACAACTGCCTGGTTTTTGCGAAACTTGAGGATGCAAACAGCGCAAAACTCCGTCGGATGCTGGGTCGTTTCGGTACGTCGAGCCTAGCCAGCAAGCGTCAACGAGCGTTAATGCTTTTGACCTAGGGGGTCGCAAAAGTCGTTTTGGTCAAGTTTTCAAAGAACAAGCGGCGCAGTGAGACGCCGAGGACAACTTAGCATAGGGATTGCGAGAAATCAGAGGCGATTTTTGGCCGGGGGGCATGGAGCAGAAAATTGAACTGGACCAGTCCCCGTTTTCAGTCTAATTTCAGCTTGCCGACGTCCCCGATACCTGAAGACCTAAATGTCAAATGAGCCAACTATTGCACCACCTGATTTTTGACACTGGAGTTTGGCGCAGCCTAGCTGTGTCGGAGTTTTCGCTCCTGCTGAAGATCGAGCAATTGATTGCTAGTGGTAAAGTTAAGATTGTTGTGCCTGAGACTGTCAGGGTTGAATGGGATCGCGTCAAAAAGAATATCCCAAAGCAAATTATTGCTGAGATTGTCAAAGCTCGGAAGTCTGCGATTTCGCTCTTTTCACTTGTTGATGGCCTGGAAGTGGGCATTAGCGATCAGATTCAGTCAATCAAACCTGAACACACTGGTGCGGAGATCAGTGCGAAGCGCATCGAGGCAGTTGAAGCGATAATTGACTCAGAAAATACGATTAGAATAGTCGCGTCAGAGCAAATGAAAGCTCTAGCCATAGAACACGCCATGCGAAAGAACGAGCCATAAACGGGACAGGTCTAATATTGAGGGTTTTGGGTGATCGTTCTCGGACATTTTAGCATTACGTGGCCAAATACATTTCCTGTTTC
>JAJDEE010000452.1 GCA_029259975.1 Planctomycetota bacterium | reverse complement strand
ATAGTTCATGCCGACGGTGATCATAATGTTTTTGGTCCTGTCCTATGCGGGAATTGGTTGACGTTGTGAGCAGGCATTATCACTTGTGTCACAGCATTCGTAAAGCGGCCAATTACGTGGAATAGGCTTCTAGCCTGTTCGTCAGCGCACAGGTGTAACTCAAAACTGACAGGCTAGAAGCCTGTCCTACGTGATGATGCTAGACGGAGTCGGAGCGCAATTTGGCGCGAATCATTTGCAGCCGCTCGACCAATTCTGATTCAAACCCGCGATCGACAGGGCGGTAGTATTCGCGTTCGACGCCGAGATAGTCTTGAGCGACGACTCCGTCTTCGGCGTTGTGGGCGTACTGGTAGCCCTCGCCGTGGCCGAGTTGCTTGGAGCCAGGGTAGTGGCTGTCGCGGAGGTGTTTGGGGACGGGAACGGTGCGGCCCTCACGCACGTCGGCGCGGGCTTCGCCAATGGCGACTGTCGCGGCGTTTGATTTCGGGGCACAGGCGAGATACGCTACGGCTTGGGCTAAGCTGAGCTGGCATTCGGGTAGTCCGACAAACTCGCAGGCTTGCATCGTCGCGACGGCAATTTGTAACGCTCGCGGGTCGGCGTTGCCGATGTCTTCGCTGGCTAAGATCACCAGCCGCCGCGTGAGAAAACGGATGTCTTCGCCCCCTTCGAGCATTCGGGCCAGCCAATAAATGCCAGCGTCGGGGTCGCTGCCACGGATGCTTTTGGTGAGGGCGCTAATGGCGTCGTAGTGTGAGTCTCCGTCGCGGTCGTACTGCACGGCTTTGCGTTGAACAGATTCGGCGGCGAGTTCCAGTGTGAAATCGATCGGACGGGCGTCGGTGGACAGCACGCCGATTTCGAGGGCACTGAGTGCTTGACGGGCGTCGCCATCGCAGGTGTTCGCCAAAAATTGGGCGGCGTCGTCGTGTAGACGCACTTCGTGTGCGCCGAGGCCACGTTCGTTGTCTTGCAAGGCGCGCTCGAGGAGCGATTTGATATCGGTTTCGCCGATTGGCTCGAACTCGAAGACACGGCTGCGGCTGACGAGTGCGCTGTTGACGGAGAAAAACGGGTTGGATGTCGTCGCGCCAACGAGTACGACGGTTCCTTCTTCCACGTCGGGAAGCAGGGCGTCTTGTTGCGACTTGTTGAAACGGTGGATCTCATCGATGAATAGCAATGTGCGCGAGCCCTCGGCGAGCAGCACATCGCGGGCGTTGTCGAGCAAGGCACGCAGATCTTTCACGCCGCTGGTCACAGCGTTGAGCTGGCGAAAACGGCAACGAGTTTCGCTGGCCAGCAAATGGGCAAGCGTTGTCTTGCCAGTGCCCGGCGGACCGTAAAAGAGCAGTGCAGTAAGGCGATTCGCTTTGATCAACCGCCGAAGTAATTTGCCTTCGCCAAGAAAATGCTGCTGCCCAACGAATTCGTCGAGCGAGCGCGGTCGCATACGCGCGGCGAGCGGTTGGGCCAGACGGCGATTTTCGGCTTCAGCAGCAGCGAATAAAGACATGGTGTTAAAAACAACATCGGCGAACCGCTAGGCGTAAGCCTGCGGAGTCATCGGCGAACCGCTAGGCGTAAGCCTGCGGAGCAACGAACACTATCCCATCAAAGGGCACAATCCCTACTATCGTTGTACGCTGAGCGGCTTCGCTCGCCTAGCCTTCCGGTAATACCGGCAAGGTCACGTTTGGTTAAGCATGCCACAAGCGTGGTCGATATTTCTAAACACGCTGCCCCGTGTCCTCCCTCCCTCCCTCACTTCCTCACGAAAAGCTGCTATGAAACATTATGATTGCGTAGTTATCGGCACAGGCCCCGCTGGTCAAAAAGGGGCTATTCAGGCGGCGAAGCTTGGCAAGAGCGTGGCGATCGTCGAAAAAAACAAGGTGCTCGGCGGCGCCCAGATCAACACGGGGACGATTCCCTCCAAGGCGTTGCGAGAAGCGGTCTTGCAGCTAACTGCGGGTAAGCGTCGCGGGACATTCGGAGCGTCGCGTGGCGCGAGACAGCAGGTGACGATTGCCGATTTGGTGAGCTTTTCGCAGCGTGTGATCCGCCACGAGTGGGAAATTATCAGCGATCAATTCGAGCGAAACAACGTCGACCTACTTTGGGGGCACGCCCGTTTTACGGGGCCGAATGAGGTTGTCGTCGAAGGGCCAGATGGGAATGAAGTGGTTACCGCCGACAAGTTTCTACTCGGCGTCGGCACGCGGCCTGCTCGGCCTGACAATGTGCCTTTCAATGGTAAGACGATCTTCACAAGCGACGCGGTGATGCGGCTCGATCATCTGCCCAAAACGATGATCGTCGTCGGCGGCGGCGTGATCGGCACGGAGTACGCCTGTATCATGGCGACGCTTGGCGTGCAGGTGACGCTGATCGAAGGTCGCGACAAAGTGCTCGGTTTCCTCGATCAAGAAATCTGCGACGCTTTTCAGTACTTTATCCGTCAGCGAGGTATTACGTTGCGACTCGGCGAGAAAGTCGAGCAAATCAAGGAAGTCTGTATCGAGAATGGCAGCGTGCAATGTTTGGTCGAAGCTCACCTAGAGTCGGGCAAGATCATCCATGCGGAGACATTGCTCTACGCCGTTGGCCGCCAAGGAGTCTGCAAACAGCTTGGACTCGACAAGGTGGGCATCGAGTTTGATGACCGCGAGCGGTTGAAAGTGAACGAACATTATCAAACGAATGTCGACCACGTTTATGCCGCTGGCGATGTGATTGGTTTTCCTTCATTGGCTTCGACCGGCATGGAGCAAGGCCGTCGGGCGATTTGCCACGCCTTCGATAGTTGTGAAGGTAACTACAACACGTCGCTCTTTCCCTATGGCATTTACGCCGTGCCTGAGATTTCGATGGTTGGGAAAACCGAAGAGCAACTCACAGCTGAAGGCATTCCCTACGAGTCAGGGGTCGCAAACTATCGTGAGATTGCCCGTGGGCAGTTACTGGGTGACGAACTCGGCATGCTAAAAATGCTGATTCATCAAGAAACGCACAAGCTGCTTGGCGTGCATGTCATAGGCACCGGAGCGACTGAGCTGATCCACATCGGCCAAGCAGTGATGGCGTTGGACGGCGATGCCGAGTTTTTCGTCAACAACGTGTTTAATTTCCCCACGTTGGCTGAATGCTACAAAGTAGCAGCGTACAACGGCTTGAATAAGCTCAACAATGTGTACAGTGGAAGTTGTCAGCCAATTGCGGTAAGCTGCTAGGCGTTGATATTGTTAATGTGTTTGATCGTCTTACCTAAAAAATGCCCAGCAATTTGTTTACTTATGGGACCTTGATGTTTCCCGAGGTGTGGCAACGCATCGATGTTGGCGAGTTTCCGTCTCAGCCAGCAACTTTGCCAGGCTTTGCCATTTATCGCATCAAGGACGCTGTCTTTCCAGGGATTTTACGCGCGGAGCCAGCCGATCACGTAAAGGGTGTGCTGTACTTCGATCTCGACGAAGACACTCTTTTTGAACTGGATGCCTACGAATCGGATCTCTACGATCGAATTCCAGTGATTGCAGCGACCGAGCAGGGGCCGGTGGAATGCACGGCCTTTGTCATCCCAGATGCCTGTCGAAAAGCATTAAGCAATGAAGTTTGGGATGCCAAGCGGTTTGAAGAGTTCCAGTTGGCCAAGTACTTGCACGGGTAGGTGTGCAACCGTACAAGGAACAGCTTTCAAAAAAGAAAAAGTACAAAATCCGCCATAGCCAACGATGCCAATATCAGCACTGGTTGGAACTATTGAACCGGAGGAACTCTGCCGTCAGCAGGGTCAATGTAAATGCTGAAAATACTATTCCTATGCACCGGCAACTCGTGTCGTAGCCAAATGGCTGAGGGCTGGGCTCGTCACCTTAAAGCGGACACAATCGAAGCCTATTCGGCGGGAATTGAAACGCATGGGCTCAATCCTAATGCTGTCAAAGTCATGGCAGAGGCTGGTGTCGATATCACGATCCAAAGGTCACAACACGTAGATGAGTTCAAGCACATCGATTTCGATTACGTGGTGACTGTCTGTGACAATGCGGCCGAATCATGCCCAGTGTTCTCAGGAAACGCCAAAATAGTTCACCAACCATTCGACGACCCGCCGCGTCTTGCCCGCGAAGCAGCCAATGAAGAAGAAGGCCAGGCCCATTACCGGCGAGTCCGCGATGAAATTCGCAATTATGTGGCATCGCTACCCAATATCTTGGAGAGTACAAATCATGGATGAAGCCACACCTACCGTAAGTGAGTCGCCTGGTTGCCCGAATGGCAGACTAGGATTTCTTGACCGGTTTCTCACGCTGTGGATATTTCTGGCAATGGCTGTCGGCGTCGCTGCTGGCTACTTTCTTCCTGGGACCGAGAGCTTCATAAACCAGTTTCAAGTGGGGACGACCAACATCCCTATCGCCATCGGGTTGATTTTGATGATGTACCCGCCTTTGGCGAAGGTGAAATACGAGGAATTGGGCGACGTCTTCCGCAACTGGAAAATTCTCGGATTATCGCTTGTCCAGAACTGGGTTATCGGGCCTGTGCTCATGTTCGCACTGGCTGTAGTTTTCTTGCAAGACTACCCCGAGTACATGACGGGACTGATTCTCATCGGATTAGCCCGCTGTATTGCAATGGTCATTGTTTGGAACGACCTGGCTAAGGGCGATACTGAATACGCCGCCGGTCTTGTTGCCTTCAACAGCGTTTTCCAAGTGCTGTTCTACAGTATCTACGCTTGGTTCTTCATTACATGGTTGCCCCCGCTTTTGGGGCTCGAAGGGAGCGTGGTCGAGGTCAGCATGGGACAGATTGCCAAGAGCGTGTTCATCTACCTAGGCGTTCCTTTTTTGGCAGGGATGGTCACGCGTCTGGTTCTCATAAAAGTGAAGGGTCACGGGTGGTATGAACAGGTCTTCATCCCGCGAATTAGTCCGCTGACATTAGTGGCTCTGTTGTTCACAATTCTTGTAATGTTCAGCCTCAAGGGCGACCAGATTGTCCGCATTCCATATGACGTGTTGTTAATCGCTGTACCACTACTAATCTACTTCGTCGTTATGTTCTTGGTGAGCTTTTTCATGGGACGGCAGGTCGGGGCGGACTACTCCAAGACCACCACCTTGGCCTTTACGGCAGCGAGCAACAACTTCGAGCTAGCGATTGCGGTCGCCATAGCTGTGTTCGGTATCAATTCTGGCGTGGCCTTCGCGGCTGTTATTGGTCCTTTGGTCGAAGTGCCCGTGATGATTGGCTTGGTCCGTTTGGCTCTACGATTTCAGCAGAAGATGGTTGATATTTCCCAGTAAAAGGAGGTATTAGTGTACCGCTAGTTCTGTAAATAGCATTGAAGTCCACATCCCGGTGAATCTTCTCACGGATCTCCTCCGTTTGGTATCCGTCAATCTTGGGCTGGCGCAGTCGTGTTTCTCAAAGGATTGCAATAGGAAAAGCATGGCAACAACCGGCTGATTTCGTCCAGATTTGCGCAAAGTTCGCAAGTATGAGACTGAAGCTCTAGTCAGAATCTGCTGGTGGATTATACTTTTCCCTATAGGTTGCCCAAAGCTTAGAGATCATCTCACAAATCAACCTATGGTGAAAATTGCAAACTCCTGATATTTACACCGGCGAAAGCAGAGGCAATCCGATGATGACACGGCGAACAGCGATATTCAGTGGCTTTGGTTTGGTTCTTTTAATCGGCGCGGTGTTGTGCCTCTCGAGAATGGGGTTCGCCGCACCGACGGGCAGCTTCTCCGTCCTCACTTACAACGTCGCGGGCCTTCCCGGTGGATTTTCCGAATCGACCCCGGAAGTCAACAACGCGCTGACTAGCCCGCTCCTAAACGCGTTCGATCTGGTCGCGGTGCAGGAGGATTTCGGATTTCACGACGACTTGATTTCGGAAGTCACCCACCCGCATCTCAGCATCAAGGACACGTCCGACAGCCAAGACGGTATCAATGTCGGGGTGCCATCTGGTCTGGGAGACGGCCTCAATCGTATGTCGAACAGCCCCTTCGCAGACTTCCAACGAGTTACATGGGACACCTGCTCGGGTGTGCTGACAAACGGCTCGGATTGTCTGGCGCCGAAGGGTTTTTCGGTGGGGCGGCACGAGATCGCGCCCGGTCTCTTCGTCGACATGTACAATATTCATACCGACTCGGGGAGTCCTCAAGTGGACATTGTCGCCCGCCAAGTCCAACTTCGCCAGCTTGACGCTTTCATTGAAACCTT
>JAJDEE010000451.1 GCA_029259975.1 Planctomycetota bacterium | reverse complement strand
AAGCTCAACAGCTGATTCGTCTAAGTGAATCAACAAACAGGGTTCGTCCGGCACGTCTTCTAGCCGGCCAATTGCTCGACTTATGGAAACCAATGCTGGCTCAATCGAATCGATTTGCATTCCCGCCTGCGTTGCGGCCACGTGAATCGTGTCGAGTGTTTGCTTGTTGCAAACAGCAGCAACGGCATATTCGTGCCGGGCATCAATGGCCTGCGACTTGCTGCCGGTCACTTTCTCGCCTGGCCCCAGCATCAAATAGAGTCGACTGCGTTGTTGGATTTGTTGCAGCTCGCTACGGACTTCTTCGGTAGTCCCGCGAACCGCTTTCGTGACACAAAACTCGCCACCGAGAACAAACTGCAGATTTGTCGTGTGCAAATCATGCTCCTCTGCAAGTTCTGTCAAGGCAACAGTCAACTCGCGAAGTCCCGCTTCGCTATTGAGTGTGGAGGCTTCGATGCGCCATCGCAAGCTCATCACTTGTACTTGCTCAATATCGTCGACACCAGAATTTGCTCGCGTGACGACGCGCAGCTCTGTCCCTGCGATTTCAATAACCGTAAACGATTCAGTCGAGACCTTGCCTCGCTCACGCTTGCGGCGACGCTTTTTTTTAAGACGGCGCTCGTCACTACCTCTTCTATCGGACATGGTAATTATCTCGCGGAATAAATTTTATAGTTCGATAACGGCTTGAATCGTTCGTGTTACTTCACCCGCGACACCAATCGAAGTGACATTAACCTTGTACTTCACGCCGCTAACTGCTGTCGCTTGATAGGTGTCGTCGCCCGGATATGCCCCATCGGTGATCGTTCCTGTCCAAGAGCTATTTGCTTCGAGTTGCGCCGCTGCCTCGTGAACACCTGCATTCGCAAGAAACAACGCCCGCTCGTAGTCCATACCATTCCGCAAGGCCGACATTTCTAGCATCGTGGTGTCCAAAACATTTATCACCATCAGTGTCATAAATGCGATGATGAACATACTAAATAGCAGTGCAGCGCCACGGCGCAGCTTCCGCCTTGAGACTTGATTGTTCTTGCTGCATTGTTTTGTCCTTGGAATTACCATGCTCGCAACCATGCCCGACTAGAGGTAACGACAGCTTGGGGCCCTGCGGGCCGCGTTAGATTCACCTTAGCCGTACACTGCACAAGGTGAATGATATCGGTCTGAGTTGTTGCCGTTGTTCCATCTACCTTGAATCCAGTGAAACTAAGCTCTTGGACACCCGTCGCCAGCACATTTGTTGCCGTAGTGATTCCATAGAGCACTTCTTTAGTGCTGGCGTCATGTTCCCACACCAGAATGTTCCCATTGATGTCGAGTATTGAGAGCGACCCAGAGTTGTCTGCGGCCAATGATATTGCTGACACAGCAGTAGCTTGCCGAGTCTGTCTAACTATGTGCTCAAGTACAGCCAAACCCGAACGTCGGAGTGCGTGGTCGTCTTCGTGGCGATGCCAAGCCGTGTGCGACGTGCGTACGATCACCATGCACGAAGTCGTCAATGCCGCGAGCATCGCGGTCGAGACAATAAGCTCGAGTAGTGTAAATCCGATTCGCGTTGTTTTTCTACTGTTCTTCATTTTCGTAAGTATTGAGTTTCGCTACCTTGGTTCGATACGTCTCTTGAATTTCGCTGACGTCTAGCGTCGAATCGCCATCAGCATCGTCGTACACGGTCACAACAATATTCATGAGTTGACTAACTAAGCCCCCGTCAGCAGGTGCATCCGATTTAGTCAAGGTATAGCGGATACTCCCATGTCCATCAGCTGAGAAACTCCCAGTTATCGTCTCGTTAGTCCAGTTGGTAGCGGCATAGGCTGTTTGTTCTTCCAGGATACGAACCGCATAATTCCCCAATAATTGTTGCTGATGCAAGTCGCGACTCTTTGCCATGGAATCACGAATCACTGCTAGCGCAGGCACCACAGTTCCGGTCACCAAAGCCGCAGCTGCGAGCATCTCTAGCAACGAGAACCCACTGTGCTGCTTTATGCGTCTTCCTGTTCCTCGCTGATGTTTCATCTGAATCGCTCGTCAGAAAAACGCACGTACACCTGACAAAACTGCACTCTTGGCGCAGTTTCCTACGTAAAGGTAGCTTACAGAAGAGGCACGCAAGTAGAAGTCGGAAGAAGACCGATGAGCGAACCAAACAGATTATACTGCACAATCTGTTTAAAACTCGGCTACCTGCACAGCCCCTGTCAGCATAACGACCGTAACACTCCAGTTGCGATCTGGCCCAGAAACGGTGATGCTATACGAACTCAGAGCCGATCCTTCAAAATCGTACTCCAGAGCCGTACTTGCTGAGGTAACTGTCACGTTCTGTGGTACTGTGCGTGTTTCGTCAACCTGAACGTCACCTCCACTTGCCCGTCGTATCAAAGCATAGCTAGTGACGCTTCCCCCTGTACCGGTCATCTGCAGAAAATGGTTATCGCCAGTTGAAATAGTGCTGCGGCGAGCGTGGTTAAGCGAAAGAGCCAACTTACGAGCGAACCCTTCGGCTCCGCCATTACCGAGAGAATTATGTCCGTAACGCGTAACAGAGGCAACAGTCAGCAACCCGAGAATTGCTACCACAATGGCTAGCTCTAAAAGACTCATGGCCCGCCGCAAAGGTTCGCGACAGGCCAAGTGCGGTGTCCTGATTGAGTAGGTGTCCATGAGGACTTTCGTCTCAATTCTAGTTGACTCGATGGGTGGTTGCGTTCAACGTATAGGCCGAAGCATCAATCGGATTGGCTGGAATTCCGTCCGGGAAATAATTCACGTCTGCACCGATGTCAGTCAGATCGTTGGCTGGCCAGCCACCCGTGTTGACGTAATAACGCTCGACAGCAGAGTTGATCGTGGCTTTGTGATGGGCCGCTACTTTTGTCTTAGCGTTGTCACTGGATACAGTGACGCGTGGAACGATGATTGCGGCAATGATGCCCAAAATCGTCACCACAGCCAGTAACTCGAGCAGCGAGAAGCCGCCCTTCTTGTTACTTTTGCGAGTCTTCATAGTTAGGTTCTCCTTGGTCACAATAAGGGATATTCAGCATTTTTCGCTGAGGCCAATACTCAAGGCCCTTGGTTTCTTAATCAAACGTAGGTTACGAAAAGCGCCACATCGAAAAAATCCATAATCTTTTGGATTTCCTCTGAACTAGTGACTATGCCCTATCACTAGCCCAGTCGAAGTATCAATTGTATAGGTAGTTCCGTCCACAGGGCATGTAGGCAGCCCTTCTGGAAAGTAGTTTGCATCTGCCCCAATAGACGCCAGATCCGCTGCTGGCCATGAGCCAGTATTGTGATTCCATAACTCGGCCTGAATCTCAATATCGCCCTTGTAAACGTGACAGGCAGCTACTTTCGCGGCATCATTACCACTAGACGCTCGTGGCAAGATAATCGTCGCCAAAATACCTAAAATGGCAATAACGGCAATCATCTCCAGCAGCGAAAATCCAAACCTGTGGGTGTTGTAGGTCATTGTTCTCTTAGGAAACTGTTCCAACCATGTCGAACATGGGGAGATAGATGGCAAGTAATACGACGGCAATCGCTGCCGCCAGTGATATTGTTAGAATCGGCTCAAGCGCACCAACCATCATGCTCGTCTTACGTTCGATCTCTTTTCGCAAATAATCACAGATGTCGTTGGTCGCTCTTGTTAGTTGCCCCGTGCTTTCTCCGACGATGACAAGCTGATTCACAATCGGTGGGAACATCTCCTCGTGGCGTTCTAGCTCGCGACTGAATTTTTCGCCTCGCTGAACAGCAGCTTGTAGCTCGCGGACACCTTTCTGAACGAAGCGATTTCCCACAGAGTCGGCCGTCTCTCGTAACGCCTCAGCCAACGTGTAACCAGCTTCCATGAGATTCTGTAGAACCTCCATCAACTGTAAAACAGCCATATCTCGCAGCCAAGTCCCCATCAGCGGCATCTTGAGCAAAATGTGATCCATGCGTAAGGCAAAATCCTCGCGTTTACGCAGCTGTTTAATTGCTGCCACCGTCAAAATAACAGCAGCAGTGATCATCCAACCATAATGCTTTGCAAATGAACCAACGGTGATTAGCAGTTGCGTAATGAACGGAAGCGGGACGCCCGCGTCGTCGTAGGTCTCTTGAAAGACCGGGACTACGTAGATCAACAAGAAGGTGATCAAACCACTACCAACTACTATAAGCAGCCCCGGGTAAGACAACTTTCTAATCACGTCTTTACGCAGCTCAGCAGTTTTATTGCGACTTGTGGAGAGCTTTTTCAAAGTGTCGGAAAGCGTACCTGAGCGTTCGCCTAGCCGAATTTGATTGATTGTCAAACTGTCGACAACATCCGATTGCTTAATCGCCGTGCTAAACGGCATTCCAGACTCGACTTTGCGCCTTAGGCCTTCCAGCAGGCCTCGATGCTTTGCCAAAGTATCTTCCTTGGCCAACGTTGCAAGTGCCTTTGGCAGTGGCACACCATTTCCGACCAAAGTCGATAGGTTGCTCAGAATAAACGTAAGCTCTTGAGGCTTCAGCTGGTTACTGACACTGGCGTTGCGAGGCCTAGTTAAAGTCGCCCATAACTGGCCTAATCCGCCTGCATTCTTAGTCTGAACCGCCGCCGTGTTTTTAGTAGCTACAGGAGCAGCCACGGCAAATCTTTTTCTGCGCGCCATGATTTTGCTCCGTTAGCCTGAGACTTTGTAGAATACTTCTTCGATGGTGGTCTTACCTGCGATCACTTGCTCCATACCGGCTGTCGCTAACTCGACCAATCCTTCGGAAATTGCGATTTCACGCAGCTTGGTCGTCGGCAGACCCTTCTCGATCGCCTGCGCTACCATCGGCGTGATTACAAACACTTCGTAGATGGGGATCCTTCCCAAATACCCGCTACCAAGGCACTTCTTGCAACCACGACCTGCGTAAAATATTGCGTCTTCAGGAATTTCGATTTCATGTTGTAACGCACTAAGAAAATGTTGATTTGGATCGACCGGTTCCTTGCAATGTGGACAAATCGAACGCAATAAGCGTTGAGCAACCGCCCCTAACAACGCACCACCTGTCTTAAAACAATCGATTCCCAGGTCGCTTAGCCTAGCCACCGCTCCTACGGCATCGTTGGTGTGCAGTGTGCTGATCAGCAAGTGCCCTGTCAGCGCCGCTTGAACCGCGGTCGTAGCAGTTTCGTGGTCGCGGATTTCGCAGAGCATGATTACATCGGGATCTTGACGCATAATGTACTTTAGCGCGTTAGCAAAACCGAGTCCGTGCTCGCTGTCAGCGGCTACTTGGTTGATTCCTGGAATACGGTACTCGACCGGATCTTCAACCGTCACAATATTCCGACTCACCGAGTTTAATTTAGAAAGCACCGCGTACATCGTCGTACTTTTTCCAGAACCGGTTGGCCCTGTTACC
>JAJDEE010000046.1 GCA_029259975.1 Planctomycetota bacterium | reverse complement strand
CGTAGCCGTCGTACATCGCGGTGTAAATTTCTTCGCCATCGCGGCGCAGATCGTGATCGACGCCGCTGCCACGCAACACCGGGCCGCTCGTACCGTAGTCGATCGCCATCTCGCGTGACATCACACCAATACCGGCCGTCCGCTTAATGAAAATAGTGTTCGACGTGAGCAGCGTGTGATACTCAGCGATCATCGGCTCAAACTGCTCGAGAAAAGCCGCACACTTTTGCAACCAACCTGCCGGCAGATCTGCCGTAGCGCCGCCGACCGTGAGATAGCTGTAAGTCAGCCGCGCTCCACATACCTCTTCAAACAGATCCAGTATTTTTTCTCGCTCGCGAAACGCATACAAAAAGGGGCTGAAAGACCCCAGATCAAGTCCGTAAGCGCCCATTCCGACCAAATGGCTCGCGATTCGCCCCATCTCGGCAATGATCACACGCAGATGACGGCCCTTGTCGTCTGGCTCAAATTTCATCAGTTTCTCGACCGCCAACGACCAGCCGAGGTTCATGTTCATGCCGGCCAGATAATCCATACGGTCGGTGTACGGAATCCACTGCCGAGGTGTCAGGTTTTCGCCAATTTTTTCCGCACAACGATGCAAGTAGCCCAGATGGGGCGTCACTTCCGAAACAATCTCGCCATCGGTGCGCAGTACCAGCCGCAGCACGCCATGTGTACTCGGATGCTGTGGTCCCATATTGACCAGCATCTCGTCCGTACGGACGTCAAATTCTATCACGCGAGGATCGTCGACAGTCGTGGACATAAAAATTTCTTAGACTTCAGAGGAAAATTTTCGAGTCGCGAGTTACGAGTCGCGAGAAAAAGGCTCTTTGATAAAACTCGCGACTCGTAACTCGCGACGCACAACGTTTTGTCTATCTCCCGCGAATCCCATGATACTCCAGCGGCATTTCGTAATCTTTACGCAAGGGATGCCCCACCCAATCTTCTGGGCAGAGGATCCGTCGCAGGTTGGGATGGTCGGTGAAATGGATGCCGAACAGGTCGTAAACTTCGCGTTCGTGCCAATCGGCGGTACTCCAGACCTCAGAAACTGACGCCAACTCGGGCAGTTCGCCAACTTCGTCTTTGCGCCAGCGCGGCAGCATTACCTTTAGCACCAAGCTGTGCTTATGCTTCATGCTAAACAAGTGATAGACAACCTCCAGATGTGGTTCCCAATCGACCTTGGCCGCCTTTTTTTCGTCGGTGTGCAGATAGTCGACCGCCGTGACGGTGTTCAGGTAGTCGAACGCCAGGCTTGGCTCGTCGCGCAGATAGGTGCAGACGTCTACGATGCCATCGGCAGCGACCACGATCCACGGATCGATATTTTCCAAGTCAGCGCCGGCAATCGTGTCGCCAAACTTCTGCTTCAATTGATCAACGAAAGCTTGTCCACTCATAAGGAAGAGGCCAGGGGCTAGAGGTTAGGGTTAGAGGTTAGAAAAAATTGTTTGCGTTTGCCGAAAAACCGAATTCCAAAAAACGACCGGATTCCAAAAAACGATGGGCACACCTTAAAAATCAAGCCGAGAGAATCGAGCCTGACGGACGAGACACAACTTCGTCACCACTTGGCGGCGCGCGCTCGACGACTTCGCCACGCTGGCTAGCCACCGTCCGCACCCAATCGAGATCGCCACGCTTCCATACATAGGCAAACCCGACCAACAACACTGCAAAAAAAACACAAATATCTGCGAATGACGTCAAAGCCAGCAACTGAGCCGTCTCGCTAACCTGTTCGGGATCGATACTCGACAAATCCGTGACTCCCAATTCTTGCAGACGATTGCCAACTGCCGATGAAAGCCCTGCAGCATCCACCTCTTGCGAAACCGCCGCCATCGCAGGCGCAGTCAGTTGTGTGGCCTTGCCAAACACGGTCGCCCAGGGAAAGAAAAACGCAATTTCCACGTCAAAAATAATGAACAGCAGCGCCACTACATAAAACCGCAAGTCGAACTGCACAAAGCTCGAACCGATCACCGGTTCGCCGCACTCATACACTTCCAGCTTCTCAGTATTGGGCGTGTTGGGGCGAGCCAAACGGCCCACCAACAAATTCACAAACAAAAATAGTGCAGCCACAGCAGCGAACAACGCTAGGTAAGCCACGATTGCGGTTGGAGTTGCCATGAATTTTTAAGTGGAGATGCTAGAGGTTAGGAATCGGAATGCAACTTATTACTGATTCGGTCCACCGTGGACGGGCTCGGTGATCACCTTTGCCTGCGCGACAGCCGTTGGGTTGAGTGTCGCACGTCCCCACGCGACATCTAGCGGCAAGCGTGAGAAGTCGACGATCGTTCCATCGCGGCTGTAACAGCTCAGGTCGTGCGTCGCTCCCATAAAAATACAATCCACCGGGCACGGCTCAACACACAACGCACAAAACATGCACTTGCTGTAGTCGATCGCGTAGCCTGTGATCTTAAAGCCTTTGCCACCTTCGACTTTCTCTTTGCCAATGTAAATACAATCGACGGGGCACGCCTTGGCACATTGATCGCAAGAGATACACGTTGTCAGATCAAACCGATGAAAGCCACGGTAACGCGCAGAAACCGGCACTGGGAGTTCCGGATATTCGAAGTGCTCGGTAAACGTCTTCCGCTGGGGGTCGTAGGTTTTAAACCAAGTCCGCAGCGTCACCCACAATCCACTCAATACGTTATGGACAGCCTCAAAGACATTACCGAGCCAAGGAAAGACCCGCTTGAGCCAAGGAATCATATTTACTTTTGTCTTGTATTGAGTGCCAGAAGATTTGAAATGCAAGCTTTGGATTATAGAACCACGCAATCAACCCGCAACCGCCGTTGGGTACTTAGGTTGCAACTTTCTCAGGTGGACAACCGGCGCGACCATTCGACACATCCATGCACATATCACCTAAAGTCACGACAATGCCAAAATTTGGATCCTACCGGTAATACCGCAACCCGGAGGGCATCATTTTTATTCAAAACCTATCTCTCCAGCGAAAACAGCCCTGGTAAACGTCAAAACAGTTAAATCCAAAATCAACCGAAAGACATGACTTCGATAATTCGGATCACCTCTGCCCGCTTGCGTTTTTCCGCTAAGTGGCCAACGTAAAAAAGGCCTGGCTGGCTCAGAAAAAGTCCCCAATCCATTTTTATGCTGCTTGTTGCTGCCAAAATCCCGTCAAGCCTATCTAAGCTGCAGAAAAGGCAATCTTTACGCAATATAAATCTCACAAACCACTACCACAAAAAGACTTACAGATTGCATGGCAGGTTGCCGCTCGAGTCAGCACAGGTCTGTGAGGATAGGAGCTACTGGGGCAATAGGGGTTTTACCGCAACTACCCACCCAATCGGACCAAGAAAGGACCTCAGCACAGTCTCAGTTTGCTTGACTATGGCTCAACAGCACGTAGAGTGAATGAAGAGACGCTTTTCGCGTCCCTATGAATGCCTGTGCCGTAGGTGTAGCTCACGTTGGGCTTCCCGTGGACGAAGCAGGCTTGGTTTGGAGGCCGGCACCGGTTTCAGAGGGCCCCAGCTTGCTGGGGTGCAACGACTGGCCACTGCGTACGAAGGAATCGCTGATATGTTGGTCCTATCGAGAAAAAAGAACGAGAGTATCATCATCAATGATGATATTACGATTGTCGTGGTCGAAATTCGTGGCGACAAGGTACGTTTGGGCATCGAAGCTCCGAAGGAAATACCCGTTCATCGCAACGAGGTTTACGAGGCCATTCGCCGCAGCGAGCAACAGGGGCAAGAGGCCGATGCCAGTAACTCTGCTGAATAACTCTTCTGCGGGCAAACGACACGATCAATCCTTCTACTTTTGCCCCTAATTCACAGCATTCGACTCGAAATTCAGGCGTGGGTTTCCTGCTTTTTTCTAGGCCGAAATTGCCCAGTTGCTGGCTGTGAGATAGCGACCCCACTTGACGGCAACAGCAGTTGACGTAACTCTATACGCACAAAGGCCGTTAGCAGCTTTATGCAGTTCTCGGTCTTTGTCAGTTCGAGCTTCCAATGATATGCAGCCTTGGATGCTTCACCGCGGCCCCTTCGTCTAGCGGTCTAGGACTCCGGCCTTTCA
>JAJDEE010000450.1 GCA_029259975.1 Planctomycetota bacterium | reverse complement strand
CACACCCCCTATGCCCGATTCCACAAACAAGAACAGCCCGGCTACCGCAAGGGCAGCCGGGCTGTGTCGTCGTTTTGCTTTGAGAGCAGGCTCTACCCAAACGCTTGCCAGGCAAGCAGGGCTAGGCAAGAAGAACAGAGCGGGCACCCAGAAGCAGGTGGTGGGTGGCTGTCCTACGGACAACCCGCCGGGTGTCAGCAGTTATGGCCACCCCACTGGCGTATATGATAATCGTTCAAAGAACCACCTCCTTCCTCATAAGTTCATGGCGACAAAACATTCTGCCAGAGAACGCTCTGCGGCCGAAGCTGCCCGTCGTGCTGCGTTCGCACGACCCGTTGGCTCTATTATACCCACAGATCGCCTATTTGCCACAAGATCGGTATTTGTCTTTCCATTTGCGACCGAGCAATTGCGTAACCCCTTTCTACGCCACAGCCTACGAACAGAGGCTGATTTTGCTAACTTCCGCTTACTGTCACGCTACTAACCCAATCATTGTTTTCGGCGTACCACCGCACGGTCCGAGTTACTCCGGTTTTGAAATCGCATACGGGTCGCCAGCCTAGCTCTTGGCGAATCTTGCTGGTGTCGATGGCGTAGCGGTAGTCGTGACCTGGCCGGTCGGCAACAAACTGAAGCAAATCTCGACAAGCTGCAGATGTGCGATCTGTTTGAAGGAGATCACATGCTTCGCAAATCGCCTCGACCACTTGCAAATTGGTTCGCTCATTGTTGCCGCCTATGCAGTAAGTCTCGCCTGGCTTGCCTTGAGACAAGACTAGCTCGAGTGCCAATGCATGATCCTCAACAAACAACCAATCTCGCACGTTCAAACCGTCACCATAAACGGGTAAGGGCTTCTCTTCGATCGCGTTTAAGATCATGACCGGAAACAGCTTTTCCGGAAATTGAAACGGGCCGTAGTTGTTCGAGCAATTCGTTATGAGCGTAGGCAACGAATAGGTGTGAGAAAAAGAATTCACCAAATGGTCCGCGGCTGCTTTGGATGCCGCGTAGGGAGAACTCGGAGCGTAGGGCGACGATTCATCGAAGGCCCCGTCCGTTCCGAGCGAGCCAAATACCTCGTCCGTCGAGACCTGCAGAAATCGAAATCGCTCTTTCCGGTCAGCGGGCAATTGCTCCCAATAGCTACGTGCAGCTTCTAACAGCGTAAATGTACCAACAATGTTCGTCTGCACAAATGCTTTCGGACCGCCAATAGAACGGTCGACGTGCGATTCTGCCGCCAAGTTGACGATACTGCAGGGCTGATAATTACTGAGAACCTCTTCGACAAGCGCAGCGTTACAAATGTTGCCCTCGACAAATGTGTGCAGAGGATCTTGAGAGACCTCTGCAAAAGAGTCGCGGTTGCCTGCATAGGTCAACAGGTCGAGATTGATAATCCGGACCGTTTGCCTACCCACGAGCCTCCTCACGAGGCAGCTCCCCACGAATCCCGCACCACCTGTGACCAAAATCGTTTCCATGAGAGCGATTATCTTGGATTTTGCCAAAGAGCGATAGTATTATCTTCTAGCAGGCGAGACTCACTCCACGTCGTCGAACACCAACGGATCAGCCGCGCTGGCGTTGGTGATGCGGATCGACTTTTTGCCGTCAAGTAGGTCGTAGATCACGTTACCGACGAGGCCTGCACGCCAGCCTTCGGCGAGCGCTGGTTGGCTGCTGCCATTCTCGGCAGACCCTTCGGCGAAGCCCAACCGGTGAGCGATCAGCTCGCGGACATCGCTGGCAGTGCCCACCATGCTAGTGGCGATTTCAGCGCGGCGGCAGATGGTGCCGAGTGCTGGAGCTAGAAATTGAGCCAGCAAATTGAGTTGCGAAGGGGCATGGTGACGCGAATGTCTCGGCGTTCGCTCGGTGGGGGATTCAAGGCCACGACGGACACATTCGGCGAGTTCGTCGGCTTTGCGTTTGACGGCACTGCGTTCCATGCCGCGGATGGCTAAAATTTGTTCCGGGTTGTCGACTTTGCGTTTGGCGAGTTCGACGATAAGGTCGTCGCGCAGGAGGCGCTTTTGCGGTTGGTTGCGGCGCTGAGCTTCTTCGTAACGCCAGTTCCAAAGCTCGCGAACGATGGCCAAATTGCGAGGGTTGAGTTTACCGATGCCAGAAACTCTCCGCCAGTCTTTGCGGTCAAGAGCCGCTTCCACTTCTGCTTGCCAACTCACCATTTCGTCTTCAAACCAGGTGAGACGCTCGCGTTCGGTGAGTATTTCGACTTGGCGGTGATACAGGGGCAACAAATAACGCACGTCTTCGAGCGCGTAGTTGATTTGAGCGGTAGTAAGCGGACGCTTGCGCCAGTCGGTGCGTTGCTCGCCTTTGGCGACTTTGTTGCCCAAAAACTTGCCGACAACCGAGCCGTAAGCCGAGGGAAACTCGTTACTGCAAAAGCCAGCGGCAATCTGTACGTCGAAAAGACGCTTGGGTTTTGCGCCCACGGCGCGAAGCATAAAATTCAATTCTTCTCGTCCCGCATGTAGAATTGTAACATGCTCGCCCTCGGTCAACATTTCCCAGAAAGGCTGGAGGTCTCCGACCGCTTTGGAATCAACAACCGCCAACTCATCGCGAGTCGAGATTTGAATCAGACAGAGATCGGGGAAGAACGTATCTTCGGAGACGAATTCCGTGTCGATGCCAATCAGGTCGGTAGAACTGAGGCGTTGGCAAAGTTTGTCAAGGTCGCGGGGATCGGTTATCGTCGGAGTGGTCACTTTGAGGAATTTCGTAAGAGAGGAGTTCTGGGAAGCTTGTGCCGCATTCTACGGCTGTATTGTATTGGCGCACAGGTCAGTCATCGGACGACCATGCAAACAGCGCAAGATTAACTCTCGACTTGGCAGGCAATGCCCACCTGCTGTTAAACGACTAACAACTAATGCCCTTCAGTGTGTGGAGCCA
Organism: Planctomycetota bacterium; assembly: GCA_029259975.1. Lineage (GTDB taxonomy): Bacteria > Planctomycetota > Planctomycetia > Pirellulales > Lacipirellulaceae > Bythopirellula. Next base: position 805 of record JAJDEE010000450.1, on the reverse strand, counting down.
CTATGGCTGCGGTTATTGTCGGTGCTGCGGTCGTTGTACTTACATCTGAAGAAAGATACATCCACTGCGTGAGCAGCAAAATCGGCAGCAAGATGGCACTACTGTAGGCCATATAGCCAAAGAAACTGGGCATCTTGACGCCCGATTTTTCGGCAATCGCTTTGACCATAAAGTTCGGCCCGTTGCCGATGTAGGTCATCGCCCCCATGAAGACGGCTCCCAACGCAATGCCTCTCAGAAATAATTCAGGAACTCCGCCCGTCGCGCCTCCCAAAGTCGGATCTTGAGCCGCTTTGAAAAAGACAAGGTAAGTCGGTGCATTGTCGAGGAAGGCCGACAGCCCACCTGTCGCCCAGTAAAATCCAGCAGCACTCAACGAACCTGCGAGAACCGCGCCCTTTTCAGCAAGAATTTGTAGTGCGGGTTGCATGCATATAAAGATGCCGATGAACAATACCGCGACCTCGATGATTGCATGATAGTTGAAATTGTTTTTCTGACGCACTATGCGGCAACCAAAGAACAGCGAAGCAGCCACTAGTCCGAGCTGGACAGCTTCGCGAAGAAACATCCAAGAGTGCCAATGCGTACCCGGTACAGCTTTATTGGGATCGAGCAGTGCTACGGCAAACACCACGCCAAGCAGTAGCGGGCCATTCAGACCTAAACCGCTGATGCGTATGCGGCGGGTGTTGGTAACGTCGCGTTGGATGTCGCGAATTGTTTCGGTGCGATAGAAGAAAAATTGATCGAGCAGACAGTAGGTCAGCAACAACAAGCCGTTGACAAACAGCCATTCTCGCCA
>JAJDEE010000449.1 GCA_029259975.1 Planctomycetota bacterium | reverse complement strand
CGACGTTGGCAGCCGAGCTGGAGGCCATTCCTTTCAACGTGGTTTTTTGGTAGCAGCTTTCTGCTGTTTTTTGTGCTGCCAAAGCCCAGCATGGTTTTACTTTTTCATGGTCAACCGCAACTTAATTCGTGAATTTGACGTTTCTGAGGATGATTGGGCAGAGGCTATTGGCGAGCTCGCCACAGACGACACAGGCTGGTTAGATACTGATTATGTCGACATCAATCAGATTGTCGAAGGCACGATTATCCGCGTCGATGACGAATTTGTTCTCGTCGATGTAGGCTATAAAAGCGAAGGTACCATTGCCCGCAACGAGTGGGAAGAGGAAGAAGACCAACCAGAAGCCGGACAGAAGATCCGCGTCCTCGTTGAGGATGTCGAAGATGCCCAAGGTCATAATGACGAGCGTGGCATGATAGTGCTCAGCAAACGTAAGGCTGAGAAGATTGAAAAGTGGATGAAGGTCATGGAGACTGTCCACGAAGGCGACATTGTTTCAGGCGAAGTTACTCGCAAAATCAAAGGCGGTTTGCTCGTCGACATCGGGGTCAACGTATTTCTACCCGCCAGTCAGGTCGACATCCGCCGACCTCACGACATCGGCGAATTCATCGGCAAGACGATCGAGTGCATGGTTCTCAAGATCGACGATGCCCGTCGCAACATCGTCGTCAGCCGTCGCAGCTTGATCGAAGCTCAAAGAGCCGAGAAAAAAGCCGAGTTGCTCAAGGAACTCGCGATTGGCAATATTCGTAAAGGCGTGGTTAAAAACATCGCCGACTTTGGCGCATTCGTCGACCTCGGCGGAATTGATGGCTTGCTGCACATCACCGACATGAGCTGGGGACGCATCAACCATCCGACCGAAATGGTCAAAATCGACGAAGAACTCGAAGTACAAATTCTGCACATCGACTACGAGAAAGAAAAGATCGCGTTGGGCCTCAAGCAGAAGTCTGCCAGCCCATGGGAGAACGTAGGCGACAAGTACCCTGTCAATACCACCGTCAAGGGTACGGTCGTCAATGTGATGAGCTACGGTGCGTTCGTCAAGCTCGAAGACGGCATCGAAGGCTTGGTGCATATCAGCGAAATGTCGTGGACCAAGCGGATCAGCCATCCCAGTGAGCTGGTCTCGATCGACGACGAAATCGAAGTCGTTGTTCTGCGGATCGACGAACAGAAGCAAGAGATTTCGCTCGGCATGAAGCAGACGCAGTCCAATCCGTGGGAAAAAGTCGCCGAAAAGTATCCGCCAGATCAGTTGGTGAAGGGCAAAGTTCGCAACCTCACCAACTACGGTGCATTTATCGAAATCGAAGAAGGTATCGACGGGCTACTACATGTCAGCGATATGTCGTGGACACGAAAGATCAGTCACCCCAGCGAGTTGGTAGAGAAGGGCCAAGAAATCGAGTGCAAAGTTATCTCGGTCGATCAAGAGCGTAGACGTATCGCTCTTGGCTTGAAACAAATGGACGAAGATCCCTGGGCCAACGATATCCCTGGCCGTTACCAACAAGGTCAACTGGTTACTGGAGCTGTCACGAAGATCACCAACTTCGGGGTCTTTGTTGGCCTCGAAGACGGGCTGGAAGGTTTACTGCATATCTCGGAATTGGCCGACCACAAAGTCGAGAATCCCCAAGATGTCGTAAACGTCGGCGACGAGCTGGAAGTCAAAATCTTGCGAGTCGACTCTGAAGAACGTAAGATTGGTCTTTCTCGCAAACGGGTCGAATGGGCCGAAGAAGACGAAGCCGCTGCCGCAGCTGCCGAAGCCGCTGAGAACGCCGGCCGCGAAGCGCCTACGGATCTCAAAGGTGGTATCGGTACAGACTCAGGCCCGTTGTTCAAATCTGCTGCAACACCCGAGACGGCTGCAGCCACCGGGACTGCCGTTGCGGAAGAAGTCACAGAAGAAGTCACAGAAGAAGTTACAGGCGAGGAGGAGGCCGAGGCAACCGAATTGGCTTCTGCAGAATCTGACGCTAACAAGTCCGAAGAAGCCGACAATCCAGCTTAGGCGGATTGCACCGGTGGATCAGGCGTTGTTGGTTCCGAAGATCTCGGTCAATGGCTTGTCTTCTTAATGAATATTTGGGCGCCGTGGGTTACGACCCGCGGTGCCCTTCTTTTTGATACTGCCGGAATGTCGCGCACATTCGTCTCAGCGCGTCACAAACTACGCACTCTGTAGATTTTGTCCTGCAGCCGTCGATACTTTTCTTGCAACGGCATAGCTGCTCGCGCTCAATTTTCGCAAGTCCTCGAAAAGAACGAAATGAGGGCTGAAAAAAGTTCGCTGAGTACCTATCGCGATTGGCAGGGATTGGCCGCGCGCAGTCGATAGACCGCTGATGATTCGCCCAGCCCTTCCCACCTGAGAACAACGGTAACTATAACGATGGCCACAACGACTAAACGTAAGAGCTCTGCGGTCCAATCTCCGTTAGAAACTTATCTTCGTGAAATTAACGAAACCGCCTTGCTCAACGCCAACGAAGAGAAAGAACTGGCTACCAGTATTGGCCAAGGCGACTCAGCAGCCCGCGATCGCATGGTGCGTGCGAATCTGCGTCTTGTGGTCAACATTGCTCGTGGCTACTCGGGTAAGGGCCTCAGCCTGCAAGATCTGATCGAAGAGGGCAATTTGGGACTCTTGAGGGCGGTCGAAGGTTTCGATCCTGCGATGGGTACTCGGTTTAGCACTTACGCAAGCTACTGGATTAAACAGTCGATCAAGCGGGCGCTGATTAACACCGGCAAAACGATCCGTATTCCCGCATATATGGTTGAACTGCTTTCCAAATGGCGCCGAGCGACCGCTCGACTCACCGAAGAACTCGACCGTAGCCCAACGCCGGAAGAAGTCGCGCGTGTTCTCGGCTTGCCGAAGAAAAAACTGCCGATCATCAAGAAGGCAATCAAGATTTACAACGCTACGCCCCAGACCGACCAAACCGAGTCGGGCTGGACGCTAGGCGACATGGTGATGGACGAGCGGCAAATGAGCCCTGACGACATGCTCGTCGAAAGCGACAGTCTCCGCCACGTGATGGGCATGCTTCATACCATGGACGAGCGCGAGGCAACTGTTCTGAGAATGCGTTTCGGACTCGAAAATCACGAGCCACGTACCCTCAAAGAAATCGGCGAATCGCTCGGCCTTACCCGCGAACGCGTCCGCCAGATCGAGACCGAAGCCCTTAACAAAATGGCCGAAAGCATGACCGACCCACGTGATCGGATGTAACGTCCAACATTTGCTTGACCTAGACGTAACCGCCTGCTTAGCATAGAGATTGTGGCACGCCTCTTCCGAGTCGTGAATTTTTTGTACTCACGACTCAGAGAGGCGTGTTACTCTGTCAGGCTGTTGCGATGCACCTTTTCTCAAAATCAACATTAGCGCTGGCCCTGCTACTGGGTTGCTCCGCCGCAATTTCGAGCTATGCTCAGCCTAGCCACAGTCCGGTCTATTCTCGTCAGCGTTCTAATTCATATGGCAGGGGTGACTGGAATGGCAGCGGCTTTCCGTATGGCAGCCCACATCCTCGGCACTACGGCGGCCAGGGTTACTATCCCAACCAGCAAGCCATCTCCGGTAGCTGGTATGCTCGCCCGTATCCCCACCACTTCGACTACTATCGTCAGCGGTTGAATGCGCCGTTGCAAACGAACGATTGCCCTTGCGCGAAGACGCAAGCGGATCCTTGAGGGATTGCGTTCCGACGACTTACGACTTGCAGCCTCTCTGACGGCTAATTTCTGCCAAAGCCCATGCTGAAGCTGAAGACTTCGCGATCGTCGAAGTCGGCGTGACTGACAGCCCAGCCGAAGTCGAGTGCGATCGGAGCTGGGCCTAAGGCAGGCACGGCCACACGCAAACCGACACCGGGAACAACGCGGAAATCTTCGATCTCGGCCTGTCTCTCTACCGTACCGAAGTCGCAGAACACGACGCCATGCAACATTTCGTCGGCGGTGATCGGGAATAGGTACTGTACTGAATTCAACCACTGGAATTCGCCACCGACCTCAACACGAGTCGCAGCATCGACCGGCGACGCCCCGCGGAAATCGAAACCACGCATCGACGAGAACCCGCCGGCAAAGAAATGCTCGTAAATCGGCGCATCATTTCCTAGCCAACCGACATTCGTCGAGAAGCTCAGCACGTGACGGCCCGAATGATCGGGACGTTCTCGAAGCAGAAAGAAGCGGCGATAGTCAAAGGTAACCTTAGGATAGTCAAAAGTACCTGTCACAAATTCGCCAGACACCTCCAAATAGCGGCCCCGAGTCGGCAAAAACGAGCTATCGCGAGTATCGTTAATGGCCGTCAGCTGAAATCCATGCAATTGATTGCTACCGATCACTTCACCCAGGTCCGCGACCGCACCCGCATTGGGTGCATCGGAGATAGTCACATTCTCACCGCGATAAGCCATTCGGGCTGTGAGATCTTTTTCGATCCATTGGTAACCGACTCCTACTCGACCACCGATACGTTCTTCGTCCCAATCGCGGAAACGACGGTCAAAAAAGGAACCGGCTAGTGATAAGCTAATTGGGCTATCGAACAAATAAGGCTCGGTGAAGCTCATGAGATAACGATTGACTTCGCTGCCCGGCGAGGCATCAATGCGAAACCTTTGCCCTGCCCCGCGAAAGGCGGTACCGTTGCGTAAATCTTCAAAGCTGCGTGGCGGGCGGCGCCAGTCGAAGTTTCGCTCGTCGAGAACAATGTTGCCGACCAACCCGGCATTCGAGTTCACGCCCACGCCGAACATCAACCGACCTGTCTGGGTTTCTTGGCCGTTAAAAATGATATCGACTGTTTGCTGCGGGTAGGGGTCGCCGGGCAACCCAAAACGACCGTCAGGGAACAATCGGTACCCCGGCACGACATTCGCGGACAAGCCGGGCGTTGGCCCAAATGAGCCTGCCGGAGGTGGGATGTTTTCGGAATACTGTATAGGTTGAACACCATACTGCGTGGCAACAGGCTTCGAGGCTGGGCCAGTCGCCCCAACGATCTGGCCACCATACTGCGTGGGCGTACCAGCAGTAGGCAATGCCGCATAAGCGTTTTGCACAGGAGCGGTACTCGGACTCTGTCCCCGAAGATTCTGATACGGATTTGCCGGCTTGTGAGCCGTTTGCGCAGTCCTTCGTTGCTGCAACCGGCTCCACCAAGCAGGCTGCTCCGGCTTGGAATATCGGCTCGGTGACTCGGGGTTCTGTCCACGAATCACTTCCTTTTTAACTTCTTGTGGTAGTACCTTTGGTGGTGGTAACACAATCGGGCCCCAGTCGGCGGGTTGGTGGTCGTCGGGACTTTGCCCTCGGAACCCCGATCCTTGCTGGCCTCCGCCCATACCACGCGACCCAGGGCCTTGGGGCGAGCTTGGAGGGTTCGACCTCGATCGACTTCGCTTCCGTGGGCGTTTGGCAAGTTCGTATTCAGAATCATCGTCGCTGATTCTGAATGAGAGTGTCGGACGGACATTGGCGGCAGCGTCGGTGTGCATAATGTTTCGTGCCTGGATACGGCGACGGCTGGCATTAATTTCGCGAATGTCAGCAATATCGCCAGGTCGTAGGGTCATCGGATTCAAGATCGTCTGAATTCGCGTATGAGGGTTATCACCGTCGATATTGATGAAAATGTTGCCGATACGAAACTGGTCGCCCTCGTCAATGTGATAGATTAGATCGACTTGGCCCGGCTCTTCCAGAAAAATTGTTTCAGGGCGAATATCGGCAAAGACATAACCGTGGCTACCGTACAGCTCTTGGATCCAGGTCTGATCCTCGCGGACCTTCGTCTGCTCAAAGGGTTCGCCGGTCTTGAGTTTCGCTACGCCGGCGAGTGCCGTCGGTTCGAACTTGGTATTACCCAGAAATCGCACGTCGCGAATTTTGTAGCGAAGGCCTTCGTGGACAATGTAAGTTAGTTTGAGCCATTTTTTACTCGGGTAGTAGTCCAGCTTGCGACTCACTCTAGCTTGAAAGAACCCAAAGGAGCGATAGTAAGCAGTCAGACGATCGACATCGGTATCGACTTCTTCACGATTCAAGTAACCTTTGAAGAATAAAAACTTGGGCGGCTTGCTTTTGACAATGGTCTTCAGTCGTCCGTCACTCACAAATTCGTTGCCGACGAACTCGACATCCCAAACCTTTTGGGCGTTGCCTTCGTTAATCAGGTAAACAACTCCTTTGTCATTCGGTCGAGTGCCTTCCATGATCGTGACTTGGACGTTGTTGTAACCTTTTCCCTGGTAATACTCGATCAGCTTGCGCCGACCCTCTTCGACGGAATAGGGATCGATGGCACCGCCAGACTTGATATCGGTCTGTTTGGCAAGCGCCTTGTCTTTCACCTTCTCATTGCCCAGATAGGTGACATACCGAATCGTCGGACGCTCGACGACCTGAAAAATAACGATGCGTCCTTGCGGCGTCGTTTTATAGAGTGGCTTTACGTCGACAAACCAGCCGAGATTCGCAAGGCGGCGCACATCGCGCTGTACGATACTACGGTCAAACGGTCGCCCGATGCGTGTACTGATGTGGTCATCAATTTGTGAAGTGGGAATCGTATCGTTACCCAAGATACGGATTTCGAGCACCTTGCCTCCCTGCGGTGTTTCGATGGTTTGCTCACCATCAGAGGGCGGAGGAGCTGGTAGCAATTCGCTCTGTGCCCAAACAAATGTGGAGCCAAGAGCAGCACTCAAAGCAACAATTCGAGCCAGGCTTCGAGCCGTGAGTGGCGATGATTCTAGAAGTTGCATGGGCAAGGCAATCGCGTTGTAATTCGGGAAGAGCAATGGTTCTGTAGCATCATGTCAACCGGCAAACGCCACGCAATGGCGCAGCAATTCCGCGCAGGTTTTTCGCCATACGGGGGCCGCAAAGAAATAGCGAATCTACGCTAGAGCGACAAGACGGATATGATGCCAGCACTCGAGCTGGAAGGTTACTTTTCGGCTGCTCGAACGAGCTGTTCGAGTTTGGCGACCACCTCATCAGCTGTAAGGCGATCGGTGCAGACCTCGATCGAATTCTCTGCCTTGCGCAAGCCGCCAATTTCTCGTTGAAGGTCTCGTCGATCGCGTTCCATCTGCTTTTTGAGGACTTCTGGCAAGGTCACTCGCTCGCCACGAGCTAGCAGATCTTTGTAACGTCGCTGTGCCCGAACCTCGTCGCTAGCAGTTAGATAGATTTTGACCTCCGCTTTTGGAAAAACGACGGTCGCCTGATCGCGACCTTCAGTCACTAGATTTTTGCCTTCGGCAAAAGCCCGTTGCAGCTCGACAAGCCGTTCGCGCACCCCAAGATTGTCTGCCGCATGCCGTGTGAGCGTCGTGACCTCGAAGGTGCGGATAGCAGCAGTGACATCTTCGTCCTCGAGGAGAACGCGGGCGTCGGACAGTCTGATACTCAGATTTGCCGCAATTTTGGCCAGTTCGCCAGTGTTTTCCCAGTTGATCTTCTGGCGAAGCCCGGCAAGCGTGACCGCTCGATACATCGCTCCCGTGTCCAGAAAGCGAAAACCTAGGTTTTTGGCAAGCTGTCTGGCCGCCAAGCTTTTGCCGGCCCCTGCGGGACCGTCGATAGTGATGATCATGATGTCGTCGGGCTTGTACCGATTTTATTGATGTTGCTACGGTTTTTCCGAGCAAATAGCGATTTCAAGGCTTGAAGGTGTCAAATCTGGCTTTGCTTGACATCACAACGGCATCTAACTCCAACCAGATTCTATACAAACAGCGATTCTTGACTAGAATAGAAGCAGGTGGGGAAAGCCCGCAAGGTCTGCTTAAACTGGCTACTGTGCCAGCTGGTAGACGAAGACTTTATCGACGCAATCGACCGTCGTTGGGCATTTCGATTGACTTTTCATCGGCGACCGCGATAGATTGCAGTAGAGAAGTTGTAGAGGCACACTTTTCGTTGGAACAGAGGATTCTGGAATGGCTGGTAGCAACGCCGTTTGGGGGATCGACATTGGCCAGTGCGCACTGAAGGCGCTGCAATGCCGACCGCATGAAAAAGACCCAAACCAAATCGTGGTCGAATCGTTCGACTATATCGAGTACCCAAAGATTCTTTCGCAGCCCGAGGCTGATGCTGAAGAACTGGTGCGCGAAGCTCTCGAAACCTTTATTGAGCGTAATGACTTAACGGGTGATCGTGTTGCGATTTCTGTCGCGGGACAAAGCGGTCTAGCACGATTCATTAAGCTGCCACCCGTCGAATCGAAAAAGATACCCGACATCGTTAAGTACGAAGCTCGCCAGCAGATTCCGTTTGCGCTGGAAGATGTTGTTTGGGATTACCAGCAACTCAGCGGCGGTAGCGAAGAAGATGGCTTTGCGTTGGAACCAGAGGTTGGCTTATTCGCGATGAAGCGAGATCAGGTTGCCCGCGCTCTCAAGCCTCTGGAAGACGCCGGAATCGAAGTCGACTTCATCCAGCTGATGCCTTTGGCAATCTACAACTACGTCTGCTTCGACCGACTCGAAGACCTTCAGTCGCAGCGATACGATCCCGAAAATCCGCCCGCATCGACGGTTGTGATATCGTTGGGGACTGATACGACCGATTTGGTCGTAACGAATGGTTATCGTGTTTGGCAACGTAATATTCCAATTGGGGGCAACCATTTCACGCGAGCGTTGAGCAAAGAACTAAAGCTGACGTTTGTGAAAGCTGAGCATCTCAAACGCAATGCCACGCAGGCTGACGATCCCAAAGCCGTATTTCAGGCAATGCGACCTGTATTCAGCGATTTATTGGCTGAAATACAGCGTTCGCTCGGCTATTTCGCCAGCATTAACAAAGCGGCAAAGATCGGCAATATGATTGTACTGGGCAACGCAATGAAGCTGCCCGGCTTGCAGAGATACCTCTCGCAGAATCTTGAGCAAGAGGTTACGCCGATCGAAGAATTCGCTCATCTTTCCGCCGGTAGCAATACCAGCCAGACGCAGTTCAATCAGAATATTCTCAGTTTTGCTGTCTCGTATGGTCTGTGCCTTCAGAGCTTGGGCAAGTCAGAGATTCGCACCAACCTGCTGCCCGAAGAGATCGTGCGGACTCGCTTGGTGCGAGCCAAAAAACCGTGGGCGGTGGCCGGTGTGGCGGCATTGTTGATGGGAATGACGTTCAACTACGCGATGCATGTTTCAGCGTGGCGAGATACAGCCACCGACGAAATGAAGAGAGCCGAAACGGCTCTCGCTAGCGTACAGAAAAAATCGGCGAGCTATAAAAGTACCAGCTCCGATATCCACACGTCTTTCGACAATATCCAGGAAACAGGAAAGAAGCTAGTCAGCAATGTCGAAGGCCGGTTGCTGTGGTTAGAACTGATCAAAGCCGTCGTAGCTGCAATACCCAGAGATGAACGGCCTCTTGATGAACGAAAAGAGACTGCCGAAGACATTAGTACACGGAACGAGTTGCACATCGTTGCGATGGACCAGCGGCATTTTGGCGACTTGCAAGGAGAGTGGTTTAGCCAAGTTGAATCTGCGTACATGGTCGCGCGCGGCCAAGACAATGACCAATCGGCTGGGGGCGACGAGCAAGAACTTGGCGGAATGGACACTGGCGGTGAGTCGACAAGTGAGGCAGAAGGCGGCGACGGCGGACTCAGTGAAAAAGGATGGGTGGTACAGCTAACTGGCTACCACTATCACAACTCGGATCAAGATAAAAGCAATCAGACTGAGCGATTCGTCAACAACACATTAATCAAAAATTTAGAGGAAGGGTCTGTCGAGTTGCCGGACGGCCCTAACGGTGAATTGATTAAGACTTCGTTCGCGGATTTAGGCATCAGCCATCCCTGGTTAGTCAAGGAAAGTGAAATTCAGACCGAGACCGTCGATTTGGAGGCTAGTTTAGGCGAAACAACCGGTCGCGGCGGCAGATCGCGTCAAAGATACGGTGGTGAAGGGACTGGCCGCGAAGGTGCGGCTGTCGCTGACGGGGAAGAGGAAGAGTCAAGCATTGTCACGTTGAAAAAGTATAATTTCGTCGTCCAATTTGCCTGGATAGAGACTCCCAAAAGCGTTCGCCTCGAAAAAGCCGCAACTCGGCGCCAGCAAGAAGACGCTGCCCGTGCCGATACCGCGTCAGTCGACGATCCACAGAGTTCGGAGCTTCGCTGACCCCAGCTTGTATTAGACGTTGAAGTTTTTAAAGACGATATCGATCGTTTAACAGCCTATCGAAAGTAGTAGTCATGGATCAAGTACGAACCATAGTCAGTGTCATCTGGAAGCAACGCTTTTGGGTTCTCACCGTCATTGGAACGATAGTGGGTACTGTTTTCTGGAATATGGCTGCTACTGACTTAGATGCAAAATTCAAGAAAAGAAAAAGTGCCATTGAGCAGGCCTTTAAGACAGTTGGAGGAATCGAACGAGAACAGAATCACCCAAACGACGACGTGAATGATGGCGACATGAAACAAGCCATGCAACAACGCGACTTTGTGTTAGAAGTTTGGAAGGATCTTTACGAGCGTCAACGCACTGAGGTGCTTTTTTGGCCAGAAAGTATCAGCAAAGAGTTTGTGGACTACATGGACAAGCGGAAATTCGGTGACGGCATTCGCTCGGATATGCGTGGCTTTTATCGTAATTACATCGAAACGCGTTTCGATGCCCTGCTAGAAATCGTCGACGCTAAAAAATCTAGTGAACGTGGCACGTCTGGCCGAGGTGGGGGCTACGGTGGTGAGGGAGCCGGTGGGTATGGAGGCGGGTATGGCGGAGAGGGCGGCGGTGCTTCGGCGTTGGCTAACGATGAAAATGCGAAAGAAGATTACCTAGTTCTATGGTTAGACCAAGGTAAGCTCCAGCAAAAGCTGAATTTCAAAACAAAACCTTCAGCAATGCAAGTTTGGGTAACTCAGGAGGACCTATGGGTTTACGAGACTTTGCTAAATGTGATCGCTAATACCAACAAAGCACGCGGTGCAACGCGATCGGACAACACAGCCGTAAGAGCAATAGAGTCTTTATTAGTGGGAAGCGAGGCTTCCATTCCACCTGGTAGTCAGATCATTATTCCTCAACAGGATGCAGGCGGTGGCGGCAGGGGAGGCTATGGCGAAGGAGGCTATGGCGAAGGGGGCTATGGCGAAGGGGACTTCGGTGGAGGTGGCTTCGGCGGCGAAGGTGGCTTCGGCGGAGTTGGAGGAGTTGGAGGCTATGGCGAAGGGGGCTACGGTGGGAGGGCTGGCATGGAGGGCGGCTTAGAAGGTGGTGGAGACGCGGCGTTGATTGCCAATCGTTATCTCGACGCCGAAGGTAAGCCCGCCCAAGGATCTTTGGAAGGGCCATTCGGTACGACGGAGTTCCGGCAATTACCAATTCGCATGAAACTGAGGATGGACGAACGCTGGATCCCGCGAATCTTGATCGAATGCGCAAATGCAACCTTGCCCATCGAGGTGAATCAAGTTCGGATTAACCCCAGTCAATCGGGAACCGGACTTGGGGGGCGGAGGACTTCAGGACGACAGAATAGTGGTCTACGCGGGATTGCGTCAGACATCAAGCTTGCTGAAATAGAGATTAGCGGAGTCGTCTATATTTACAATCAACCTGATACTGAGACATTAACAATCCCCGGCGAAGAAAATCTCGCCTCGTCGGACGATAGCATCTAGAGCGGCATACTTTAGGCCACACGTGAGAACCTTACCGCAATTCAGGCAGAGCAGAAGGTATTGGAGATAGGAACTATGAAAACGAATCTAAAAAGTGGAAATGTCATAGTTCGCCTTTTGTTAACTCATGGCGAAAAAATAGGGATCGTTGCCATCGCTGCTTGTACCGGGCTAGTGGTTTGGACGGCAATCGGCCAAGAACACTTGGGCCGTGAGCCGAACGAGATGAGTCGTCTCGCTACTCAAACTAGCACAAAAGTTGATGGATTTACCTGGGAAGGCTTGGATGAAAAAGACAAGAAAATTGCCGAGCCTGTGCCTAAGTTTGCGATGGAAACGATTTCGCACAAGGTCTTTCCCAATTTTTCAAAATCTATCAATCCGGCTATCTCGGAGCCGATGACGCTTCGGTCGGATCCCCTGCTCTTGACCGTTGAAGACTTAGAAGTGCATGCCGACGCCGGTATCTTGGCCACAGCAAATCCTCAGCAAATTCGCAGAAAAAGACTCGCAGCAAAAAAGGAAAAAGCTCGCCTAGAAAACAAACGTGAAGCTGCTCGTGGACGTGCCGAACGCGACGCAAGTAAACGTGGCGGTGCAGGCGGAGGAAGCCCCTATGGTGCTGCGGGCGGAGAAGGTGGCTACGGCGCCGTAGGCAGGCCTGGCTCGGGACAAGGGTCTCCAAGGACTTCGAGAGATGCCCCGATTGTCCAGCGTCCTCGGCAGGGAGTACAAGTGCAAGGTTTTGAAGATATCAAAGCCAAGTCCTGGGTTACGATCTTGGCGAAAGTGCCGATCGAAAAGCAGACGCAAGCCTACGTCGATGCTCTGCGAAGCTCGCGCGGCTACGACGAAAAAGTCGACATTCCGAGTTATATTGGCTACCAAGTCGATCGCGCCGAGGTCACCAGCAAAGGACCAGGCGAATGGAAGAAGGTTGCATTTATATTCGACAAAAAGCTCCTTAAAGAAATCAAGACCTATCCGGTCAACGTGCCTGATGTGATTGATCCCGATGTGAAGCATCCTCTGTTAACTCACCCCCTACCGCCGTTGCTTTTGCAAGAATGGGGCGAAAGTGTTAGTCATTCTTCGATGCCTCTGGCCGCCGATAAAGCACGTGCCGAAGCAGATGCCCTAAAACAACCCAAAGAAACCGATGAAAAGTCCGCTGAAGCAATGGGTGAGGACGACTTCTCCGAATCAGAAAAGAGTCGCACACGGGTCCGAGGTAGGTCTGCGGAGAGTGGTCGTGGAAGGCCTGGTGCCGGTGGTTACGATGCAGGAGGTTACGGCGAAGGTGGCTTTGGCGGCGGTGGCTTGGGCCGAGGTGGTGGTTATGGCGGCGTGGGTGGCTATGGTGGTGGTGGTGGTTTTGGCGTGGGTGGCTTTGGCGGTGGGGGCTTTGGCGGAGGGGGGGGGTATGGCGAGGG
>JAJDEE010000448.1 GCA_029259975.1 Planctomycetota bacterium | reverse complement strand
GTCGAATAGACATGGCGATTCCGTTCGCAGATGAGATGGATTTGCGGATGCTGTATTTTTCAACTCGACGGCATGCGTCTGCTTGCAGACCTACCGCACTAACAGTAAATCGACTAACTGGTAGCGGAACTTTGTTAAATTTATCCGATTGGATAGGCTTTGCTGATTATCCTTAGCTGCAAGCGAGCCTAACTGGAGAATATCGGAGGACACGATTTTCCATAAGTCCTTTCGTACAAACGCAATACGACAAATCGCTATTATCTAGCGGTGCGTATAACCTTCAGACCACGTTGATATTGATACGCCGGCCTTCTAAGGGCCTACAGCTAGGGTTTAGCTTATTGCCAAACTCCCCGCCTAGAAGTACCCAACAGGGTGGCCTGAGGTGATCTTTTTTCAAAGAATTTCCGCTGTTTTACCAAGCTAGCTTGACATACAGGCTGTGGTGACTAATATTACCGTGGTGTTCAAAACCCTGCCGGGTTTTATGGCTTTACAGCGAAGCCCACTTGGCGGCAGGTTCTACAGGCCATGTTTGGCTTTTTCGTTACCGGCTACTTTGATACCGGGACCGTGTCTGGGAATTTTGGCTACGAAATTGGCCACTAGGGCATTTGTTCAAAAGAATTTTGTCAGCCAGACGGACACAACTTAGCCCACTGCTGGTCCTGAGATACCTTGCCTACGATGAATGGGACTCAGAGGAATTATTGGTAGCGGGTGCGACACACTGAGAGAACAATGTCTTCCCTATCCGTTGTTGTGCTTCTGCGGCGAGGTTCCGCGAAAGCAGTTCGGATAAGATGGATGAATGATAATTATGTCCACCAGAGGCCTTTCTGATAGAGAAAATACTCTTTTTGTCAGTCAAGGCTTTGTCTCGGCGGTGGAGATTTTTTCGCATGCGGATGCATGTAAAGATCGATGGAGCGGTACTACAGGTCCTTGAGTGATTCCACACGTTTCCCTGTGAGAGCTTGTCTCTGTGAGAGCTTGAAACTTAGCTCTTCTTGAGGAGCTTTGCCTGAAAAGAGCCTGGGCGGGGATCGCACGTCATGCAATCACCTTTTAGGACAAATTGTTTCTAGGCAAAAATGAGGATTTTTTTCTGATGGCAAAAAAGCAACGATCGGGCGGCAGATATCGTGGTCGCAATAACAGCAATAACAACAATGGCGATAACAACGGCCGCGGGGGCGGTCGTGGCGGCCGTGGAGGCAACCGCCGCCGTGGATCGTACAACGACAAACGCAACAAAGAGCCTGATTACGCCGCTGAGGGCGATCCTCTGCCGCTCATCGCCGGCTCAGGCGTGCTGGAAATGCACCCCAATGGATACGGTTTTCTTCGCAATCCTGCGACTAACTTCACCCGAGAGCGGACCGATCCCTTCGTGCCTGGCACGATGATCGAAAAGTTTGGCCTTCGCGAAGGACTCTTGCTACACGGCATGGTCCAACGTCATCGTAAACAGCAAGGTCCGCGACTACGCGAGCTACTTGATGTCGATGGCATGCCCCCCGAAGACTACGTGAATGTCAAATCGTTTGATGAGCTGACACCGATCACGCCAGAGCGATGGTATCAGCTCGAAACTGGCCCAGAACCGATTAGTACCCGCGTGATGGACCTGCTAACACCGCTTGGCAGAGGCCAGCGTGCATTGATTGTTGCCCCGCCCCGAACTGGTAAAACAGTTTTGATGCAGCAGATCAGCAACGCGGTTTCGACAAACTACCCTGATGTGTCGATGGTCATGCTTTTGATCGACGAACGCCCCGAAGAAGTCACCGATATGCGACGCAGCATTCGTGGCGAAGTTTTTGCCAGCAGTTTGGACAACGATGTGGAAAGCCATGTGAGACTCTCGCAGTTGACCGTTGCCCGCTGTCAGCGTTTGGCCGAAATGGGCAAAGACGTTTTCATGCTGATGGACTCGATCACGCGTCTGGCCCGTGCATTCAACAAATGGGTCGGCAACACTGGTCGCACGATGAGCGGTGGTGTCGACATCAAGGCAATGGACATACCCAAAAAGCTGTTTGCCACGGCTCGTGCGTTCGAAGAAGGCGGATCGCTGACAATCATCGGAACCGCACTGATCGATACTGGTAGCCGCATGGACGAGCTGATTTTCCAGGAGTTCAAAGGGACCGGTAATATGGAATTGGTGCTCGATCGCAAGCTGGCCGACCGCCGTATTTGGCCTTCAATCGACATCGAACAATCGGGCACTCGACGCGAAGAAAAGCTGCTACCGCCCGAAACACTTCACGCCGCGACCATGCTACGGCGCACGCTCTCGTCGATGCATCATATCGACGCAATGGAACAGCTCGCTAGCAAATTGGGCAAGTTTAAGAGCAACGACGAGTTTGTCTCGTTGATTCAAACGGCGGATTAATTTCAGATGTTCGATTTTTGATTGAGGGTGTGTAAAAACGGCGACCCTCTGCACTATTCAATCTTAAATCTTCGATCTACAATCTTCCTACTGTCTGAAATTGCCCCGGAGGGTAAGCGAATGGCTAGCAGCCTGCTTGGAATGCAGGTGCTCCGCAAGGAGTTGTGGGTTCGAGTCCCATGCCCTCCGCTCTGACAACTGAAGACAATCGATACTTCAAGACTATCCGAAACTCCTTTGTCTCTGGCATTTCAAGTTCCGCGGAGTTTTTTGACCTTATGGGCCGACGCTACGACTTCTCGTGAGCCTCACGGGACCGATCAAACCCGATTTCACGGGACCGACATTTTTCGCGGGAATGGTTTGATAATGGGGTGCGATGGTATTCGCAACGTGAACGCTTATCGTGTTTTCCCCTTGGCGGACATAGTTCGTCAGGTCAAAGGTGAAGGGTCGTGCTAATCGTACACCAACCGACTCGCCATTGACGAACACTTCCGCCGCGACAAGCACCTGGCCCAGGTCCAGGGTGAAATGACCGTCCACATCGGCTTCGTCCAGGATAAGAGTCTGTGCATAGACGCCGATACCCGAATACGTAGGCAGAGCATAGTCAGTCCACAGCCCGGACTGTATCAGTCCGTTTTCGAGTTCAAGTTCAATCGGCACCGTGAACGCTGCTCCGCCATAAGCCCCCTGCTTCATCTCCAACCGAAGGGCCACCTTTGACACATGGACGGGTGGCTTGGCTACTGTGGCGACTCCGTTTTGTACTTTCGCGGGCGTCCCATTAATCCATGCCTGAGCTTTTACCTCCGTTGGCAAAGACAGTCGCTTCAGGCCGGGCGGAGCGTCGAACCGGTACCACCCCACTCGGGCCGCATCATCCGGTTTCACGTCGTAGACGATGTCCGGCACCTCATCGAAACAGGTGAGGTAGGGTGAACCTAGTTCTATCGACAAGGGACGCTTCGGTTCAGTGACGACGCCCACATTCTCCACCACTTGCGTCCCCCAGAGTTCGTCACCCATTGCGCCTGCAACGGTGACCGGGGTCCAATCGCTGTCGTCGAAGCCGGGCAACTCCCAGCCAGTGACGTCTTCCAAGCTCCCCTTCCAAGATCCGTCCGTCACAAAACCGAATTCGGTCTCGTCGTCGAAGCGCATCTTGCAGGCAAGCACGATGCCCCGTCTGCGAAAGGCCTCGGGGCCTTTGTTCACGTTCTGGCCTGCGAAGAGTTGGCCCCAGACGGCAATGACATTCTCGCCTTCACGCAGGTACGGCGTCACCGTGAAACTCTCGGGTTTGGTCCAGTTCGACCAAGGGCCAATTTCCTCTTCCAGTTTCACGCCGTTGACGAACAGACGATATCCACTGTAGGCGCTGACAACAATGCGTGCTTGAGCGGGCACCTTGTCGAGCGTGAAGGTTTTGCGGGTGTTGCAGGCAAGCGTGTCGCCGCCCCAAATCCACTTGGCTTGGTGCATGTCGGGTTTCACGCTTCCCCTAGCCGCCTCAGCCATGGTCACAACGGTCGGTGGGTCGGCCTGAACGTAGAGTCGACCATGGCCGCCGTCAGGCAAGTCGAGCAACACGGTGTTCGCGCCTGGTTTGAGCGGAAGATTACCGACAGCATCCTCGAATGGTTGTTCAACACCGTTCACCCAAAGTCGCGGCGTGCTGTTGCGCAATTCTACACGCAACCCATGATGTCGAGCCTGGTTCGATCGAATGCGAGTGAACAGAATCTTTCGCCCCTCGGGCAAGTGCATGAAATTCTTGTCGATGTGGCCGTCCGGATAGCCAGAGTGACCGCCCCACGGCGCGGCGCGGGCGGCAGCGATGGACTTCGAAAACTGGACCTCCTGCCACGGGTGGACGGCCGGATTGGCCAATACGGCCGTCACCACCTCGCCATCGTCCGCTTCGGGGGTCAACATGCGCCAGTAGGGGCCGGTGCTGTACAACGCGACGGGCCAGTTGCTGTCGTCCAGCTTCGGGCTCTGCCAATCAGCGTCGCCATCGCTCTCACGATATCTGAACTGCCGCACTTCCAGGCCGATGATCTCGTCGGATGGCGGCCAACGAAAATCGCCCCACCGGTTGTTACATGTGGGAATGACCGAAAAGGTCCAGCTGTCCGCCATCGGAATTACGTCGATCTGAGCTTGTTTTGTGACATTCGGTTTCGACTGCGTATCGCCCACACGGAATACGAAGCACGCGGCCGTATTGCCATTTAGGCGATGCTCGACCCAAGTATAGCCATCGCGTCGCTCGAAACCATCCACGGGCAACACATTGCCGGTGAAGGGATCCCATAGTTCCGGTACGCCGTCTACGCGGAACCGCGCGCGCATCGTATTGGGCTGACCTTCCAACGCATTCTGAATCATATAAACATCGGTTTTACCAACTTGGCGATGGGCGACGTAGAGATTTTCTTGCGTCGACAGAAAATCACGATCGATCGTTTCGCTAACAAGGCGTGGCAGTTGAGCGATT
>JAJDEE010000447.1 GCA_029259975.1 Planctomycetota bacterium | reverse complement strand
GCGTCCACCGCTAATCGAGGACGCGCAGCAACTGCCAACCGTGGCGGAGCAACCAATCGTTCCGCAGCAACTGGCCGCGCTGCTCAACGGGCACATCCATCGCGAAGCTCTTTGAACAGCTTCCTGAACATGCCCAGCCAGGGCGGTAATCGAGCTGGAGCTGGGGCTCGCGCTGCAGGCGGCAATGCCGCGGTCAACGATTTCTTCAGTCACAGCCCGGCGTCCGCTAACCACAACGCGGCTGCAACACACGCCAACGCCGCATCCAACCGTCAAGCAGGTTCAGTCGCAAATCAACGATCTGAGAATATTTCCAATCGAACCGATACTCGGTCTGGTGCTCGTGACAGCCGCGGCGAGAATCGTGATTTTGCTTCCGATAACCGGCAAGACCGCGTTTCCGGTCGGGGTGATAATCAGGCCGCTCGAGTTTCCAATCGGGGCGAAACGCGTTCCAGCTTAGCAGCCGGACGTGGAGAAAATCGAAGCCAACGTCAACAACAACGAAGTGAACACGCCGATAATCTCCGCGGCGCTTTAGAAAATGAATTCGACAGCAATCACCTGTTCGACGATTTTTGGAAAAACAATCCTCAAGCCTATTATCGATTTAATCAAAACCCGGTTTTCTGGACGTGGGCCACGGCTGCCACAGTTGGCAGTTTCTTTGGTGCTGGATACAGTGACGGTGGCGGAGGAGGTGCATACTACTACGACGAGGGCACCGTATATTCCGACGAGGGACAGATTCCCGCCGAAGAATATGCGGCGCAAGCGGAAGAGATCGTAGAAAGCGCTCCTGAAGTTGAAAACCCGGACGACATGGAATGGCTACCCTTGGGCGTGTTTGCCTTGGCGGAAGACAATAACTCCGATGCCGCTCCCAATATGTTTCTGCAACTAGCCATCAGCAAGGAAGGCATTGTCGCTGGGACGTACAACAATAAATCGACCGACGAAACGAAATCGGTCGAAGGAATGGTTGACATGGAAAGTGGACGAGCTGCCTGGACGATCGCCGGCAACAGCGCACCGATCATGGAAACCCAGCTTGACAGTTTGACCGAAAATGAAACCAACGCCCTGATTCATTTCGCCGACGGCACGACTCAGCAGTGGCTGATGCTTCACATGGAAAAACCTACTGATGACAAATAACCTGCGTTGAAACATTTGCTTTCGGAATGGGCTGGGAGGCTGATTTCCCCCAGCCTGTTTTGGCTCGTGCTGTATTTATGACATTTCAATGCTGATTGGCGACGAACGCGAAATCTACCAGCAGCAATGTGAGGGTCAAGATGACCGTTCTCCGGGAAGAACGCAAAGAAGTATTGATGACAATTCTTCTGGAAGGGAGTGTGCTGGCTGCGGAGGAAAAAAATGCGAGCGACCCCCCTCAGAAATGGGTGTACCCAGGAGTAAACTTTCCTGGTCACAACAGCAATAAAGACATATTGAACTGCTGTAAGAAAAAGTTAAAGGATGGCTCTCTAACAAATTAAGAGAAGTGTGATCAACACCGTTCAAGGTTGCGATTCTGGCATGTTCTTTACGAGTTATTATTGTCTTTAAGCAGTTAGGCAAATGGTCAGCTATAGTTTAAAACATCTGCTTGCAGTCGTGTTAGTTTTCTGGCTGGTTGTCGGAGTCCTTATTCTAGCCAAAGAGATCATGGTACGAATTTACGATGGCAAAAGAGACGTGACAAGGGTGGAGGCTAAGTCCGATTGGCCAAGGCGTCTCCAGAAATAAACTACGCCGCTTCGCGATAGTAGTAATTGAGCATACCACCAAGCCGCTCACGACATTTGATCTCACCAGCAGAGTAGCCAACTTCGTCACCCGGCTCGATGAGCTTGTTTTCCAAACCTTGGTGATTGCGCTCGTGATGATAATGTTCGAGGTACGTGGTCGTCGCACATCGCAACGATTTTTCACCAAAGAAAATCAGCTTCTCCAAACATTCCGTTTTGATGCTTTTCATGAATCGCTCCAAATGGGCATTCATATTCGGGCTTCGCGGAGGTAACAGAAGGGGATGGATTTTTTCGTCTTCGAGAAACTGACGAAACGATAGACAGAATTTTGTATCGCGGTCCATCAGCAAGTATCGTTTACCGTTGAGAAAACCCTCGTCACAACCGGTCAACTCACGAGCTGTCTGTACCTTCTGCTGAGACGCAAGGCCTTGTTGAGAAAAAGGCTTCTCGACTGGCCAAACCAAAATCCAGCGATTAGAACGGTCTAGGGCCAGACAAAAAATTTGCTATATTGGCTCCTTCTCGATCTTCCTCGCGCGAACAGGGATGTGACCAGTGGCCAAGCACGGTAAGTACGATGCAATCATAATCGGCGGCGGACACAATGGACTAGTTTGTGCTGCTTATCTGGCGAAGGCGGGGCGGAAGGTCTGTGTGCTGGAGCGACGGCATGTGCTGGGCGGGTGTGCGGCGACCGAAGAGCTTTGGCCCGGGTATCGGGTTTCGACGGCTGCGTATGTGATTAGCCTGTTTCAAACGCAGATCATTCGCGAGCTACGGCTCAAAGAATACGGACTCAAAATTCTGCCGCGTACGCCGTCGTCGTTCACGCCACTGCCCGACGGGCGTAGCCTGACGATGGGCCCCGACCCGGCTCTTAATCAACGTGAAATCAGCAAATTCAGCCCCAAAGATGCTGCCGCCTACCCGCGTTACGAGGCGCTGCTCGAACACATCGCCGCGACACTGGAACCGACGCTCAGCGAAGCCGCGCCTGACTCGCTGCCGTTGCCCGAGGGCTGGCGCAAGATCGGCCTTGGCAAAAAGCTGCGCGACGGCAAGAAGATGTTGAAGATGTACAAAGCGATGAAGGCGCTCGGGGCTGATCTCCCAGCGGCGGTCGAGATTCTTACCGGCGCGGCGCGGCCGATTCTCGAACGTTGGTTCGAGACCGAAGTCTTGAAGGCGACGCTCGCGACCGACGCGATTATTGGGGCGTTTACTTCGATCAGTTCGCCGGGCAGCGCGTATGTCTTGCTGCATCATGTGATGGGCGAAGCGGGCGGCGCGCGGGGCGTTTGGGGTTATGTCGAAGGCGGCATGGGGCGGTTGTCGGACGCGATCGCCAAGGCTTGCGATGACATGGGCGTCGAAATTCGCCGCGAAGCGCCCGTGCATTCGATTCAGACCGACTCGCACGGCGTGTGTGGCATAGGCCTGGAAGACGGCTCGCAGCTGGCGGCCCGTTGCGTAGCGTCGAGTGTGGATGCGCATCTCACGTTTGAAAAACTGCTATCGCCCGACGTGCTGCCCGCAGATTTCCGCGACGCGGTCGCAAAAATCGATTACGCTTCCGCCTCAGCAAAAGTCAACTTGGCGCTCAGCGAGCCGCCGCAGTTTACGTGCCTGCCATCGAGTGGCGTCGCGCCCCATCATCACGGCACGATGCACATCGGCCCGTCGCTCGATTATCTCGACCGTGCGTATGATGATGCCAAGTATGGCCGCCCGAGCAACGAGCCGATCCTCGAAATGACGATGGCCACCAGCGTCGACTCGACGATCGCCCCCGACGGAAAGCATCTGCTGTCGATGTTCGTGCAGTACGCTCCGTACAATTTGGCCGAGGGCAACTGGGATGACATCAAAGAATCGTTCGGCGATCGATGCGTCGAAATGCTCGCACGTTACGCGCCGAACATCGCAGGCACGATCGAACATCGCCAGGTGCTCAGCCCGCTCGACCTCGAACGCACCTTTGGGATTACCGGCGGCAACATCATGCAAGGGGCGATGTCGCCGCATCAGCTCTACTGCTTCCGCCCCGTCGCCGGTTGGGCCGATCACCGTACGCCAGTGCCGGGCCTCTACCTCTGCGGCGCCGCCAGCCACCCGGGCGGCGGCGTGATGGGCGCCTGCGGAGCCAACGCCGCCCAGGAAATCCTGCGGGACAAGGTGTAAATGTTGGATTGAAGATGTTAGATTGAAGATGTAAGGAGGCGTCGTTTCACATCATCAATCTCACATCATCAATCTCACATCTCACATGCCTTCCGAAGAAGAACTTTACCAGGAGCACATCCTCGACCATCACGAGGATCCCTTTCACCGTGGCACGCTACCCGAGGCGACGCATGCGCACGAGGATAAAAACCCGTTGTGTGGCGACGTGGTGCGGATTGAGTTGAAACTCGACGATGACGGCAAGATTTGCGACCTGTACTTCTCCGGCGATGGTTGCGTCATCAGTCAGGCCTCGGCTTCGATGTTGCTGGAAGAAATGTGCGGCAAGACGGTCGACGACCTCAAAGAGTTTTCGGCGAATGATATGTTGGAACTCTACGGGCCGCGATTGACGCCGAATCGGCAGAAATGTTGTTTGCTGTCGTGGAAGGTGATTCAGTCGGCGGTGCATTCGCCAATTGTGGAGTGATGATCTATGCAGAAGGCAATGTTTCTTGAGAGTAGATACCGGGAAATTTCACGCAAAGGCGCAGAGACGCAAAGATTTTGTTTTTCTATTTTTCCTTTGCGTCTTAGCGCCTTTGCGTGAGTTTTTTCGTTCGCCCCAATCAGTTGGCTGGATTTTTACTTTTTACAATGACTAACCTACTTCCAAAATCGCTGCGTGACGACTTTCCGATTCTCAGCAATGACGTGCTCGACGGTCACCCGCTCATTTTTCTTGACAACGCTGCCAGCACGCAACGACCGAGGCAAGTGATCGACGCGATTCGCCAGGTTTACGAACACGACTACGCCAACGTACACCGCGGCATCCACACGCTCAGCGAGCGTAGCACCGAGCAGTACGAACAAGCACGCGAAAAAGTCCGGGTGTTTATCAATGCCGAACACGCCCACGAAGTGATTTTTACGCAGGGGACGACCGCCTCAATCAACCTTGTCGCTCGCAGTTGGGGCGAAGCGAACTTAAAACCGGGTGACGAAATCCTCGCTACGGTGATGGAGCATCACTCAAACCTCGTCCCTTGGCAGCAGGTTTGCGAGCGTACTGGAGCTGTGCTGCGCCATGTTTACCTCACCGACGATGGCCAGCTCGACATGGCGAAGTTCGACCAATTGCTTACCGAAAAAACAAAACTCGTCGCGGTCGTGTCGGTTTCCAACACGTTGGGTACGGTAAACCCGATTGCTGAAATCATTCAAAAAGCCCATGCCGTCCAAGCACTCGTCTCGGTTGACG
>JAJDEE010000446.1 GCA_029259975.1 Planctomycetota bacterium | reverse complement strand
GGAGGGCTTGCGCCCTGCCGCTATAGATCAAAATCCGCCGCTTATTTTACGAACGATCCTAAACGCACAGTTTATATCGAATTTTCGTGATCACCCAAGCCCTCGGCACGACGCCCAGGGCTTTTTTATTACCCATCCACGGGTTGGGCTTCGTATGTTAAATTGCACGTAGCCCCCGGCTCTGCCGGGGGATGACGCACGCGCTGATGTTCTCGAAATATATCCCTCCCCCCATGAAAATCCCCCGGCAGAGCCGGGGGCTAGCTATGTCCGAAACTTCGCTGATACCGCCACGATTCCTGTTTCGTTTTGCTGTCGATGTACAGCGGTGCGATACGCTGTGGTCGGCGAAAAAGGGCGCGGTACTCGACGAAAGCTATCGACTGCCGACGCTGGCAGAGCTGGACGGCGAGCGGCAATTGGCCGAGGTACGGATGGCGTGGAGCCCTGCCGGTGTTGCCTGGTGGGTGCGGGTCGAAGGCAAACGGCAGCTGCCTTGGTGCCGCGAGTCGCAGCTCGACGAAAGCGACGGGCTGCAAGTTTGGGTCGACACGCGCGCAACGACCAACGTCCACCGCGCCAGCCGATTTTGTCATCGATTTGTGTTTTTGCCCCGCGGTGGCGGGCGATCGGCCGAAGAGCCGGTCGCCGATCAGTTGTTGATCAATCGCGCGCGCGAAAATGCGAGGCCTGTCCGAGTGCGCGAGCTGCAAGTGCATAGCCGTGCGAGCGAAACGTGGTACGAGCTATCGGCTTTCGCGCCGGCAGAAACGCTCGGCGGGTTCGACCCCGAAGGGCAGCCGCGTCTGGGATTCACCTATCAGATTCTCGATCGCGAACGGGGCCTACAAACCTTTTCGGCGGGCACTGGCTTTCCCTACGAAGAAGACCCCAGCTGCTGGGCAGAAGTACATTTGAAGGGACGAGAGTAAAGCGAGCCGCCGGCACTAGCCGCGGGTAGAATTACGAAACCCCGCAGCAAGCACCGACGGCTCACTCACTTTTTCTTCACTCTCTACGGTTCGCAACTGCTAAGAAGCAGCGATTTCTTTATGACTACTTCCATCGTCATCGCTGTCATCGTCGTCTTCGCTGTCGTCGGCGGCGGTCTTTAGCTTGCTGGAGCTTCCTTCGTCATCGTCGCCGTCTTCATCTTCGTCCTCATCTGCGTTGACGCTTGATTTGCTGTCGCTTCCTTCGTCGTCGTCGCCATCTTCGTCTTCGTCCTCATCTGCGTTGACGCTTGGTTTGCTATCGCTTCCATCGTCGTCTCCGTCTTCGTCGTCTTCTTCGCTATCGTCGGCGGCGATCTTGAGCTTGCAGCAACCGGGGGCATCTTTGTGCAATTGGCACTTCGAGCAAGTCTCGGCACCTTTGGCACAACAAGTTTCGCTCCCTTTGACCTGGCCACAGCCGGCACATAATGAGGCCTTGGTCCCTTTTTTCATCTTGCAGCATCCTGGCGCACCAGCGTGCAGGCTGCATTTTTCGCAAGCTTTAGCGCCTTCGGCACAGCAGGCTGCCGAGTCTTCGATTTGGCCACATTCCGCACAGAGAGCAGCCGGCTCGTAGCTAACCTTGGTTACGGCGGTGGGGGCAGTGGTCGTCGTGGCTTCGCTACAACCGAGCGAGATCACTGCGACCAGAGACAGGGCAGCAATCGCTGCAAGAGACTTCTTCATCATGCGTACTCCAGAAAGAAAAATTGGGAGGGGTAGGCAGCAGCGTCGGGGCGACGCGATGCGAGCCATTCTGCAATTATAGCTCGGGGAAACTACAGTCAAGGTGCGAAAACACACACTCGGCGGCAATCGACGTTTGCGTCGGCGGCAACGCCGCCCGACCGCCCGTTGATCTATTCCTTCGCGCTAGACAATTTACCACGAGCAGCCAAGGCGTGCTCAGCTGCATCGCGGGCAGTGGCGGCTAGGACTGTGAGATGGCCCATCTTCCGGCCAATTCGGGCCTCGGTTTTGCCGTAAAGATGCAGCCGTACGCACCGGTCTGCTAGCACTGCCGGCCAGTCGGGGTCGCCAGCTTGCCAAAGATCCCCCAACAAGTTAACCATCGCTGCTGCCGAGACCAGCTCGGTCGATCCAAGCGGCAGCCCACAGATTGCTCGGACGTGCTGTTCGAATTGCGAGGTCGCGGAGGCTTCGATCGTTAGGTGTCCCGAGTTGTGCGGACGCGGGGCGATTTCATTGACGATGAGCTTTCCCTCGTGAGTCAGGAAAAACTCGACACACGCGATGCCCACCAGATCGAGCGCTGTGGCAATCTGGCGGCTGATTTTTTGGGCCGCCTCGACGTAGGGATCCAACTCGGCCAGCGGCAACATCGACACGTCGAGAACGTGATTCACATGATCGTTGGCAATCGGTCCTTGCGCGGCGATTTCGCCAGTGGGCGAGCGAGCGACCAGCACCGAAAATTCGCGCTCGTAGTCGACAAAGCCTTCGAGTACCGCTGGCTGGTTGCCCATAGTAGCCCAGGCGCCGGTGGTTTCGGCAGCCGAACGGATCATCGTTTGTCCCTTGCCATCATAACCCGAGTCGGCAGTTTTTAGCACCGCTGGCAAGCCAACCTGCTGAACAGCGGCAGCCAGTTCGTCCGGCGAGTTCGCTGCTGCGAACGGCGCGCACGCGATGCCGGCCCCTTCTAAAAAACGTTTTTCGCGAAGGCGATTCTGAGTAATGTACAACACATGTCCCGAAGGGCGAACCAGAACAAACTTTGCCACGGTCTCGGTCGCAGTGGTCGAGACGTTTTCGAATTCGAGCGTCACAACGTCAACCGACTGGGCAAACTCGGTCAGTGCCGCGACATCTTCGTAGTCGGCAACCGTTTGCCGATCGGCAACTTGGCCCGTTGGGCTGTCTGGGCGGGGCGAAAAAACATGCACTCGATAGCCCAACCGTGCAGCCGCCTGCGCGAACATGCGTCCGAGCTGGCCGCTGCCGAGGATGCCGAGAGTCGCACCAGGGAGGATCGGATCA
Organism: Planctomycetota bacterium; assembly: GCA_029259975.1. Classification (GTDB taxonomy): domain Bacteria; phylum Planctomycetota; class Planctomycetia; order Pirellulales; family Lacipirellulaceae; genus Bythopirellula. Next base: position 2,453 of record JAJDEE010000446.1, on the reverse strand, counting down.
GAAAGGTTCGTCATAGGGCGGCAACTTGTCGTCGCGAACTTTTTCGGTTTGCTCTTGATGAAATTTGTGAAGTTTTTTGCATAGCTCTGGTCGGCTGGTGGCCAAGATGCGGATCGCCAGCAGCGCCGCGTTTTTTGCACCCGCAGTGCCGATCGCCAAAGTTCCCACCGGCACGCCGCCTGGCATTTGCGCAATCGAAAGCAGCGAGTCCATGCCTTTGAGCGCGTGGCTTTGCACCGGCACGCCCAGCACGGGCAAGATCGTCATCGCAGCGACCATCCCCGGCAAATGGGCCGCTCCACCAGCACCGGCGATCACGACTTGCAAGCCGCGTTTTTCCGCCGACTCAGCGTACTCGGTCATCCACAGTGGCGTGCGATGGGCCGAAACGATTTCGCACTCGAAGGCGACACCGAACTGGTCGAGCAGTTCAGCAGCGTGGCTCATGGTCTCCCAATCGCTGCGGCTACCCATGATCACGCCAACGAGCGGAGTTGTAGAGTTTTTGTGCATAGTAGGCCCCCGGCTCTGCCGAGGGATCTTTACTTGTGTGGACGACATCGGACAAATCAGATTCATCCCCCGGCAGAGCCGGGGGCTACCCCATCATCGACGTCGTTGGTTGGGTTGTCAACGACCCGAAAACCGTCGCCCAGCGCAGTGCGATCTTGGGGCGGATCGACCAAATCGATAATCGCGTTGACGCGTTGCTCTTCGACGCCGAGCGCCGAAACTTTGTAAACGCCGAAGGTTCAACCAAACGCACACGCCCATGCAATGTTTTTTCGCCGCCCCAATGCTCCGACGGTGCTGGGATTGTCGAACATTATTATCTGCAAGACGCTAATTTTAATGTGACTGCGGTGGTGGATAATGCTGGAACTGTGAAAGAGCGGTACGCCTATACCCCGTATGGGGAGGTGACTATCTTGGACGACCTTTTTACAGCGGTTCCAGGCAATGTCAGTACCATTAGTAACGAGCATCTGTATACTGGACGCAGACTCGACCCTGAGACCGGGTTGCAGTTGAATCGGAATCGGTTTTATGCCTCGCATCTTGGGCGGTGGATCAACCGTGATCCTATTGGGTATTTGGCGGGCTACAACCTGTACGAGTACACTGGCGGTATGCCGACGTACTACGTCGATCCTAGTGGGCTTGTCGAGATTACCTGTAGATGCAGTTTGCCTTGGGCTATTGGCCCTCATTACGACGTCAGAGTTAACTGTAGTGGGTTAGCGAAAAATTGTTGCAAAGACGCGTGCGGTCCAGATGACGAAATGTGGGATTGGCGAGTTCCAAAGAAACGCCCACCGCAAAAGCCGATGACGCTGCCGCCTGAGCCGCCTACTGATGTCCTCATGCTCCAAGGTATTGCTTGCGGAAGGCTTATGGGACTGCTCCCGCCAATTCCTGGTGGTGGTCCTGAGGACCCAACGAAAAGCCCTGATTATATACCCGCTGAAGACCCCGAACACATTTTCTCAGACCCAAAAAGTTGGCCTAAAGGATGGACTCCGGGCGGCGGATTTTTTGATGGTAAATAAGGACCATCTCACTCCCTTTTTGTCATACAATACTATATAGGCGACCTCATCTACAACGTGTTAACGTATGTCAACAAGAGCAAATACCGTCAGCACTTTCTGCGACATTGTAGCGAACAGTCGCCTCATAACGAGAGATCATCTTTGTTGTCTCGTGAATCGATTTCAAAATCAAAGTAAGAGACCAGAGGAGAATCAGGCAGAAGAGCTGAAAGCATTTTTGGATTTTCTGATTGACGCTGACGAATTGACTCTTTGGCAAACTGATTTGTTATTAATGGGGAAGCACAAGGGATTCTTTATAGGTGATTATGTTCTTCTAACGCGATTGTCAGGTCTGTTACCACGAGCCATTTTCGAAGCGAGGGAAACTAAAACGGGTAAAATTGTTTCTTTAGAAATAAATGTGCCATCCATGTCTAGTCCTCAGAAAGATATTACTCACCGTGTGGTTTCGGACTGAGGCGAGCAACCATATCCCGCAAGGTCAAAAAACTCAACTGAACCGAAAGCTCGCGATGCCGAATACCCGGGTGATCCAAGGCATATTTTACGACCGCTTGTTTTTCCTCGGGCAGTGCCTCGAAAGCTTGCACCGGAGGTGCCGGCTTCGAAGGCTCTTGCTTCCACGACTCTTGCTGCTTCCAGCGAAAGTAGCTCGATCGGCTGACGCCCTGCTGCTTCAGCGAAACTGCCACCGGCATTGCGCTGCGGCTTTTCGCCTGCTCGAAAGAAAAAAGCCGTAAACGAAAGCCGTAAACGGAGCCGTAAACGGGACAGGTCTAATATTGACAAGTTAGGCAAGGCGGGCTAGCCTTTAGAGATGCCTAGAACAGCTCGCGTTACTCCTGGAGGGATGATTTTTCACGTGTTGAATCGCGGGGTTGGGCGGATGCGATTGTT
>JAJDEE010000445.1 GCA_029259975.1 Planctomycetota bacterium | reverse complement strand
GATGTCTTGCGGCGTGCGGAATTTGCCGTCGAACTTACGTAGGCCACGAGCGGCCATGATTTCGTCGCGGGTCAACCAGCGGCCTCGATGCTTTTGATAGCCCAAACTTAGCCGAGCGGCTTCGTCCGAGGGATCAAGTTCGATGATGCGCTGAAGATGTTGAATTGCTTGTTTGGAAAGCCGGTTCTCTTTGCACCATGCTGCCAAACCGCGATGGGCTTCGACCGTGTCGGACAGCCTTCGACTGCGCTCGGCGTATTGGATGTCCACCTTATGCTGCGGCACGACTTTTTTGATCTGACGTCGCGAAAGCTTCACGACCGCACCCTGTTCGCTTTGAACGACAAATTCGCCCTGCTTGCCTCGATCGATAATCGCGCCTGTAACCTGCCCGCCTGATTTGAGCTGAAAGATATCGCCCAGGGAAAATTGCGGTACGCTCAGCGAGACCGCAATGCAAACGAGGCTCAACAGAAGTTGGTGAGGACGACAACGCATTTTGTGTCTTTTGGGTATTGACGCTGGCAGAGAGAGGTTGATTTCGGAGGGGTCCGTATGTTCAATTATAGGCGATAGGTCCCCACGGAGAGAATAAAAATGACTGACCGCTATACGAGCGATTCGGCAGCCGAACACCGGCAGAAATCACCCGGAAAAGTCGGTTGTGCCGTCATTACCGTCAGCGACACCCGTACTCTCGAAAACGACAAAAGTGGTCAGGCGGTAGTCGATTCGCTCGAATCAGCGGGGCACACAATCGTCGAGCGCGCTATCGTGCCCGACGAGCCAAAGAAAATTCACGAACTAGTGGTTCGCCTTGTCGACTCAAGCAACGTCGAAGTAATCCTCCTCACCGGCGGCACCGGCATCGCCCCCCGCGACCAAACGCCAGAAACTCTTAGCAAACTCATCACGAAAAACCTCCCCGGCTACGGAGAACTACTCCGTATGCTCAGCTACGAAGAAATTGGCCCCGCCGCGATGCTCAGCCGTGCGTGTGGCGGATTGATTGGTCAAACTCTAGTGCTGACCATGCCAGGCTCGACAGCAGCAGTGCGATTGGCGATGGAAAAACTTATTCTGCCGGAGCTAGGGCATTTGGTGACGCAGGGGCGCGGGTAGAAAGTAGCGTCGCTAGGCTGTCGCAAAAACTAGCAATCGCTTCCGAGCTTTTTCTCAGGGTGCTCTGTGCTCCAGCACGCCGGAACGACCCAGGGCTACGAGTCTGAAACGCCTTCGGAGGGTGCTAAGCAGATTGCTGCCGTGGCACACGCTAAGGCCAAACTGCTTTGGCGTTTCACGTGTATGACGGTTTAGTTTCCAGCCATCAAGAGTGAAAATTAGAACTTACCGATAAATTACACAGGCATACCAGCGATTGCCATTTTGAGCTGCACCGATGTCAATTGGCATTCGTTGCCCCCAATAACAACAGTTGCGGATAGCTGCTTCGCGAGTCCTCCCCATTCCCACGCCTTCAAATCGCCCCCCACCGAATCCACCACCCAAATGCCTTAGTGTTCGGCTGCTTGCCATACGATTTGCCTTCGACTGTGCGAGGGATACATGCTTAGTCGATGCTTGCTGACGAGCATGCTTAGTTGATGCTTGCTGACTAGTTGGTCCGCCTTGCACAGCGACGCCGTTCACGCTTACCAGCACTTCGCCGGGTGCGAGTTTGATACCGTGTGATTGTACACCTTGGGCATGAACTACCTGAGGCATAGTAGCTAGAAGAAGTAACGCTATTAAGATTCTCATTGTGCTTTTGCCTTTATACAACTGAAGTTAGCCAGCCTGATCATCAAGCCGGGCGAGGATTAGTATGTTGCGGTGGGAAATTTAGGCGGGATCATTTAGGCGGGATCGTAGCAGGATTGAACTGCTGACGCGAATTTGCAGCAGTCTTGGATTCGATTTGTCAATCCGACCGACAACTAAACAGCTCAAACTGAAAACCGCCAAGGACGCCAAGAGCGCCAAGTTACTCTTATTTGTCTTTTCCATGGAGAAGGATGCCGTGTCGACAGTCAGCAGATAATTCAGTGCCATGGCATTCTTTATCCACTATTTTCTTGGCATCCTTGGCGATCTTGGCGGTTTCTCTTTTCAGTTTGAGTAAACAGGAATTTTAATGCCATCTACGATCACCGCAACCCCCCAGCTGTTTTGCTATTAGTGGGCAATGTGATCGATGAGTTTGCACAATGCGGTTTCACCAGCAGGTGTTCAACCGCCGCAAGAAACGGGAATTTCTAAACCGCTCAAGATTCATCGTCCGACGCAGATCGCTAACTGCCTTCGGCGTTTCACGCCGAACGCAGTTAGCCAAATCAATAAAGTGCGTCGGTCTCTTGCACCTGTGCAGTTTAGCGAGACCGCATTTTAAGGTCGGTTTGTCCAACTTCCTTCAATTTCAGAACGCTCGTAAAGCTATCGGTGAAGGCAGACCAATGTCGATTCGCAGTCGTGGATTCTCATGCCTTCAGAACCCGCGAACCTGAAGCTTTCTGAGTCTTAACGCTGGCACTGCATTTCATCCTGGCACAACTGCTCTTAAAGTGCTCCCTGATTCGGGTTATATTACCCACAAATATTCTCAAACACATCAGGGAGGTTAGTTCGTGTTCAAATGGCATCGTTCTCGTCGAAGCCTCGATTACAAACGTATTAGTGATCGCACTCGACCGTTTTCGCTAATTAGCTCTTCGTACAACCGCCACTTGAGCATGGAAGCGTTGGAAGACCGCCGGATGCTGGCTGTTTTTTCGGTCACTAATCTCAACGACGCAAGCACGGGCAGTTTGCGCGATGCGATTGAGCAGGCAAACAGCACGCTTGGTCCTGACGAGATTACCTTCGTG
>JAJDEE010000444.1 GCA_029259975.1 Planctomycetota bacterium | reverse complement strand
TCACTGCTGATGTCTACACCGGTACTTATCAGTCGACTACGACAACATTTGACTGGAGCTATAGTTACACGAATCCCAGCACCGGTGGGCAGACGACCATTTCGTCTGCGACGATAGCTGCTGATACGGTGACACTTTTTGTGGGAACACGCAGTCTCTTTGGGGATACTTTAGGACAAGGAGGCCCGTCAGGCATTGGGTTATCCATTGGTGCCTCTGGATTTCCTGAGCAATCTCCCAATGCGATCAATGACGCGGCAACCCAGTCGGAAGCTGCCCTCGCGCGCGGTGGCGGTCCCGTGATTGGGACGCTTAGTGGGAATTGGAATTGGGCCGGCAACACGCAGGATTATTCCGTCGATTATGGGATCTCCTACGGCAGCTTGTCATTCGACAACGACGAAAACAACAATGGCTCGCCTGATTCTTCTTCGTCTCTAGACAACTATTGGCACTGGGACTACACGGCCCCTGTTGCTTCGGGAAAAAATGATTTGTACTCTGTGGCTCTCCACGAGATCCTTCACGCAGTCGGAATTGGGGCTTCTGATTCTTGGGATGATTTGACAAGCGGAACAACATGGAATGGCTCAGAGGTGCAGGCAATTACGGGTAGCGGTAGTAATCTTGTCGACGGAGGAGGAAGCCATATCGCCAGTAGTGTGATGAGTACGCGGATCTCTGATGGCTCGCCTCAAGAGGTGGTCATGGATCCTACGGTTACCGTTGGCACGCGAAAAGAACTGACGATGCTAGACTTAGCATTTCTGCGTGATATTGGTTATGATACAATAACCCCATCACCACTTTCTGCCGATTACAACGGCGATGGCTTCGTCGATGGTGCTGATTTGGCAATCCTCAAGAATTGGTATGGCACCAGCGATCTTGGCGACGCCGATGGTGATGGCGATACCGATGGGAGAGACTTCTTAGCTTGGCAACAGCAATATACTGGGCCGCCGCCCACGTCAGTCGCCGTGCCGGAGCCGACAAGTGGCTGTCTGTTGGTGTTGTCGTTGGTTGCAGTAAGTTGTCGACGACATCGCTTATGCCGCTTCTAGCGGCCGCGAGTGCATAGCTAGCTCGACCCACTCGACGATTCTTTCACGCTCGGGCGCCTCGCCAGAACGTAGAATACGTTGGCCTGCTTTCGTTTCGCAGAAAGACAAGACCTGAGCGACAAGCTCGTCGGCACCTGCCTTGGCAATTTGCTCAGGCAGCGTCATTCCACAGGCTACGAGTAGCTGGGCGCCGTACCCGCGAAGTTCAGGAATCTGGCAGACTAAGCGAGCTTGATGTTGCCATGCGGCTATCGTCTTGGCCTTGATGTGGCTAGCGTCGAGTTCGGTGGCTGTCGAAACGGGGTCGGCGTTGAGCAGATCAGCAACAGTGCGGATGCCGACTTTTGCCATGCGCGAGGCCGTTTTAGGGCCAATCGACGGCGCGTCTTCGACGTTCTGTTCGCGGCTGAGATAGAATCGCTGCGGGCGATTTGCTCTGCGCTGCGTTCGCCTGGGCTGTCGAGTCTCTCTCGTAGTGCCTTGCTGCTCAGTGCCTTGCCGCTCAGTGCGCTGGCCTTCTACTCGCAGACGCTGAGATGTGCGACTGGCGGGATGACTTCGGCGACGCGAGCTGCGAGATTTCCAGTTGGAGTACTGACGGCTCGAGCGTTGCCAGCGATCTCGGTAGTTGCGAGCGCCTGTTCGCCAGTTACTGAGACGAGAACGACTGAAGCGATTATGCGAGCGCTCAAATCGATGACTACGATCGTTGCGCAGGAAATTCTCGATCGACTGCAGCAGCGCGTCGATATCAGCGTCAAACAAATCGTCGGGCGAGTCGATACCGCCAGCTGCTAGAACTTGGGCATCGTCGAGCGTCAAGTTGGGTACATGGCACATCAAACCAATGTGAATCTGCCACAGCTCGACAGTATCGGTGTTGATACCTTCGCGACCGAGTTGGCGGGCGATGTCACTGGAATCGGCAACGAGCAGGTCGCCGATCGTATGAATGCCGATTTGGCTGAAGAGCCTTCGAGTGTCTGCGCCAAGGACTGGAAAATCGCCAAACGAGGAGTCTTCGGTCAGATAAAAAAGATCGTCCTGCTGCGAATCGCCTTCGTCTACGCCGTTGGCCGTGGCTAGACGTAGCACGGGCGTGCTATGACCATCATAGGTTTCGCGAATGATGCGTGTATTGGTTTTCTGTATAGTTGGAGAAAACTGCTGCGTAGGTGTTGATGTCGGGCGCGGGACTTCTGTTTGTCGCAAGTCTTCTAGATCAAAGACAGTGGCACTGAGTGTCGAGAAGCGCCGCTTAGCATCTCGATCTTCGGTGAAGACTAAAATCTGATGGCCGGCTCGCGCGAACTCGTCGAGTACGCCAACCATCGCTGCTGTCTGAGCCGAATTTTGTTGCAAGAAAGGCTCGTCGAGGATAAGTGGCAGTTGAAAGTCGCGTTCGGCATAAGAACTTACCAGGGCCAGTGTCAGCGCGAGAAAAAGCTGATCCTGTTCGCTATTAGAGAGGCTGGCGAGCGTGTTCGGGCGGCCGTGTCGATCAACGATGGTTGCCTGCGCCTGATGTCGTTCCAATCGGATTTGGACGAGGTGGCCGTTGGTTAGCTGGGCCAGAATGTCGGAGGCTCGCCAAGCTCCATTTCTTGACGTGGGAGCTTTGTGTTTCGCTGTTTGCAGCGATTGATGAATGACCGATTCGAGTCGTTCGAGTTCGGCTCGTAGTTCTTCGATCGTCGCACCACCGATCAAGCCAGCTCGTTCGCGCTGTAGTTTTTCCCAACGGCCTTCAAGTTGTTCGATCTCGCGTAGTAGGGCGTTGAGTTCGTCGATAAGCTGGGCGCGTACGCGTTGGAGTTTGCTATGTTGCTCATGTGACTCGGATTCAAGGAACACAGGGTTTCTGAACCCCTGAACCAACGGATCAGACTCGTTAAGGAACTTGCCGTGGTGCTCGCAAAGGCAATGCTCGTCCGCAGGGGGCTGGGGGATGAGTCGTGCTGGTTGGCTGGCTTGTTGCGAACGTTGGATTAGAGACTCTCGGCGCAAGAGCAACAAATCGAGCCGTTCGCCTAATTCTGTGTGAATGCGAGTTAATTGACGCGATTCGGCGGTGAGTTGCTGACGATGGGCGATACGTTCTTGTTCGGTAAGTTGTCCGCATAAAGTATAGACCTGCTGTCGCAATAGAGTAGCAACCGGCGTGAGTTTGGCGTGAGAGTCGTGACCGATGCAGCGGCCAGGTTCGTTGGCACGTGCTAACTGCGACACTTCTGCGTCGAGGTCGTCGAGTAGTTTTTCGAGTACACCGAGCGTTGCGCGCCCGTCAGCCAAGCAGGTAACGCTGTCGGCTGTGCCGTCAGGCCTGCACTGCGCTAGCTCGGTGTGGAGCAAGTTATCGCGCTGCTGCGAAGCTGCGATTGCCTGACGGCAAAGTGTGATTTCTTTGTCGAGTTTTTTAATTTCGAGCTGTTGCTGCTCGAAATCAACGCGTGGGCCGGAATGCTTCGAGGTCTGTTCGAGAGAAAAATAGCGCAGGCGAGCTTCTAGTTCAGCCAGTTCAGCATCAATGCCGCGTAATTGCTCTCGCAAACGTACACACTGGCCACGTTTTGTTTGGAGAGAGGCGTCCACTTCGTCGAGTTCGCGTTGTAGTACTCCACTTTCGGTGCGCCGGACAGATAATTGTTGCTCGATTTCTCCAACAATCGTATCTCGTCGATTCACAAGTTCGTCAATGCGCTGGCCGTCGATTTGCTCGACGAAACTACTCTCTGCAGAGCTGCAACAAGCATGCTGTCGGCTAGGTCGTGACGGTTTTGCCGGCTGCGTGGAGGTGTATTCGCGAGCAAATGCTTCACTCAACAGCCAGCTGGCGTGAGGAGACTCCGAGAAATCAACATGGAATATTTTCGAGGCAAGTTGAGGCGAGAGGCCAGAGAGTAAGTGTTGTATCGTTTGTCCGTCGACAGAATCACCGCGGCCCGACGAAATAGTTAACCTGCTTTGTCGGTTGGCATCATATCGGCGTCGCAGGACGAATTCGCCTTCCGAATCGTCAATCTGTAGCGATCCTTCAGCCTGCGAAACGTTTTGCCCGAATTGTCGTCGCCAAGAACTCTCTGACTTGCCGTACATCAGGTGGCCGACCAGTTGTGCGACCGAGCTTTTGCCTGCGCGTGGTGGGCCATAAAAAACATTGAGTTGAGGCGAAAGTTTTTCGACGTGAAGGTCAGGCCAAGCCCCTTCGCCGGCGAGACTCAAACTCGTGATTTTGAGTGGTGCGCCAGAAGACTGGCCTTCAGCAGGCGAGAAATGACTCATGAGTGCGTCCTTGCAGTGAGCAAATTTGGTTGTGTCTGCTATTTGCGTCTGCGCACCAACATCGCGTCACACACGGCGCAGTGATTAGTTTTGGGATTTTAGATGCTGCCCTAAGCTTTTGCAGGATACGCCTAGAGCAGCTAGATTGGCTGTAAAGCTAGTGGAGATGCCAGATCGGCACAATAGGAGCTTAAGGCTTGGGTGCACACGGGGTGCAGCCTGCACTTTGCGCGTGAGTCGGTTTTATAGTAGAAGTGGTAGCAGTATTTGACTGGCAGGAGGGCGTTCCGGCGAGAAGCTGGA
>JAJDEE010000443.1 GCA_029259975.1 Planctomycetota bacterium | reverse complement strand
GCTCACGACGTCGCCAGCGCGGTTGACGCGGCCGTGGCCCATCTCGGAAATATGAATCAATCCCTCGACGCCCGCTTCGAGGCGGACGAAGGCGCCAAACTGCATCAGTTTGGTGACTTTGCCAGAAATTGTGGCGCCGGTCGGATATTTGCTGGGCACGCTGTCCCAGGGGTTGTCGGCTAGCTCGCGATAGGCGAGGCCGATTTTGCCGCTTTCTTTGTCGACCTTTTCGATGCGGACTTTGACGGCTTGGCCCTCTTGCAGCACGTCGCGTGGGTGAGCGACCCGTTCCCAGCTTAGTTGGCTGACGTGAATCAGCCCATCGATGCCGCCGAGGTCAACGAATGCACCGAAAGCTTGCAGGCTGCGAACGGTGCCTTCGCAAATTTGTCCGGGTGCTAACTCTTCTAGCAGCTTTTCGCGATTTTCCTTGCGCTCGCGTTCCATCAAGGCGCGATGGCTGAGCACCAGATTCTTTTTGCCGCGGTTGGCCTCGGTGATGACGCAGGTCATTTTTTGGCCGACGAATTCCTCTGCGTTCTCGATGCGGTAGATCGAAATCTGCCCCATCGGAATAAAACCGCGAATGCCTGCGACCTTGCACTCGAGACCGCCCTTGTTGTGGCCGGTGATCGAGACGTCGATCACTTGGCCGACTTCGACTTCGTCCCAATTACCGATCGAGACGGCCGCGGTTGGCAGCGAGACTTCGTACAAGCCTTGTTCGGCGTTGAAGCGCGCGATGGTCACTTCGATTTGGGCGCCGACTTCGGGTGGTGTCGACTTCTCGAATTGCTTGAGAGGCAACAGGCCTTGGGTGCGACCGCCGAGTTCGACGAAGATGTCTTCGCGGTGGATTTTTACGACAGTGCCAGTCACTTTCGTGTCGGGCGCTAGTTCGTCGCCGGTGGCGGCAGCGGTTGTCGTGCCCTCGATAATCGTGTCGAGCGATTCGCCACCCAGCGCGGCTTCTATTTCTTGCTCTAGCTCAGGCGAGAGCTGATCGCGCACATTGGGTGGCGGGTAGTTGCTTTTGGTTGGCTCGGGTTCTTTAGGCGTCGAAGAACCGGGATCCATCGGCTTGGCCTCGGCAGCGTCCGCTGCATCGGCTTTGCGCTGCGTGCCAATTTGGATTCGCTCGCTAGGACGATTGGCTGCCTCGTCGCCCGGAGACACGTCTTCCGAAGCGGTGCGATCCTCGCCGGACGATGGAGGTGTCACGCTTGGCCCAGCCGTAGCCGATTCAGCCGCAGACGATTCGGCCATAGCCGAGTCTGCAACGGTTACAGCTGGTGCATTGGGTTCAGATGTGGAACTGGAATCGGTCGGTTGACCCGCTGGCTCGGGAGCCTGAGTTTCGGCACTCATGTATTTCAAACTATTTCGAAAGAGAAGTAATTAGGCCACCCTACGGGCAAACCCACAGTCTAATAAGTTTACCAAGAGTTGGGGGCTGTGTGCAACTGTTTAACGCTGTGTGCCCGCCGTGCTGCGGATAAAAAATAATTTTTAAGGCCGGATTTACAGGATCGACGAGATCAATTTTGTGTCACGCTCCTGTAGATCCTGTTAATCCAGTCAAAAATTCATACCAAGATCAATAGTTTGCCTTGTCAGTAACAAGGTAGTTTTTAGGCAATTTTAGATTTTCTACGCCTACATGCTGGCATCTATCGACCGTTTGGCACTGTAACCGTGCCACTTTGGGCAAACTTTTTCAGTCGCTCGCCAATACCAGGAATTATTCGTGACGCATTCTCGGCATAGACTTTGCGGAGCACGTCGTCGGGCAGGTCAAGCCCGTAGATGTTCCAGAGGCCCTGAGGCGGATACTGGTTTTCGGCGTAAGAAAAATATTCGTCGCGAGTCTCGAGCATGCGCCAGTGCGGCAGTAGACGCGAGACGGGACGCGGGCCATCGGTGCCGAACATGATACGGTCGGCGTATTTGATGAAAAATTGACGGGCGGCGCGGGGTTGGCGGCCAAGTTCGGCGATACGGGCAGCGATTTCGACTTGCAAGTTGGGATATTTATCGAGCCAGCGGGCGACTTCGGCTAAATTTTCGGAGTAATTCGCGACGTGGGCGCCAATGAAAGTCGTTTGCGGGTGGCGGGCAATCACTCGATTGCGGGCGGCGAGCAGCTGGTCGTGTGTTGGAAATTTGTCGTCGGCAAAGCTCCAATCGGGATGACGGCTGAGTTCTTCCCAACGCTCGTTAAATCGGTCGATCGGCTGAAAAAAAGCGACGGGGTCGGCGGTGTGGATTAAGACGGGCATATTCAGCTTGCCACAGGCTTGCCAGATCGGATCCCAGCGAGGATCGTCGATCGCGATCAGCGAGTCGTCGGGGTTGCGATAGAAAAGCCCAAGCATCTTAAAAATTTTTAGTCCGACAGCACCGCGCTCTTTGGCGTCGGCTAGCGCTGCCGCCATCCGTCGGGCGAAGTCAGGGCGTTGGCAGTCCCAACTGCTCGCGTCGTCGCGCCGGCCGCCGCCGAGCCAATCGATATTCGCGAAAATCACAAAGCGGTCATGGTGTTTGGTCCACAGCAGTTTTTTGTGTTCTTCGAGTTGGTCGCCGAGTTGGCCGTCGAGGCTCGCGCAGACGGCGATGTTTTGTTGGTCCATCACGCGCACGAACTCGTCGAGCTGCTGGGCGTTGCTATGTAATTTCAAACGTGGATGGATATGCACATCGACGACAGGGAACTTAGCACGCGTGGGGCGATGCTCGGGAAGTTGGAGCGACGACTTCGGCTGGAACTGATCGAGGGCAAGTGGATGGCCATCGGCGCCGTCTGGTGGCTCTTGTGCTAGGGCAGAGTTGCAAAGAGATGCGAGGAGAAGGATAGAAATAATTTCACGCAAAGGCGCAAAGGAAAAACAAAAACTTAACCACGGAGTCGCGGAGGGCACGAAGTTGATCTCTTTGAAAAAACGAAAGGACCTTTTTTGGCAACTTCCAGAGCTTTTCCTCCGCACTCTCCGTGCCTCCGTGGTAATTAAAATATACACTTGGTGCAATCAACCTTTGCGCCTTCGCGCCTTTGCGTGAGTTATTCAGCAATACGTCAACCAATCAGTCGTCTGAAAGCAGCTTGTGCAGATGGAAATGAAACTTGCCGAGCTTGCCGCCGTAGTTGCCGGCGCCGAGGGTGAGCACGCCTTCACCGGCGGCCGTTTCGAGGGCGAGCCGCATGGCGCTGCCGACAGCGGCTTCGTCGATGCCGTCGATGACGATTTCGTAGGCGCAGTTTGCGCCGTCGACCAAGTCGCTTTCGACCCGTCCGCGGAGCGTCGGGCAGTAGGCATCGTTAGTCGAAGCGACCATGCCTTTGTAGGTCGAGCCGACTTTGCTGCCGCTACGGACCACGCCGCCAGGGAAGGGGGTGATGATTCCGGCGAGCGACGCTAAAGCTTCGCTCGCTCGGCGGGCGGCAGCGAGGGCGACCTCTTGCGTAGTGCCTTGGAGGATGATGTTGCCGCCTGCGACGCCTTTGGCAGCGCCCAGTTTTACTTCCAACAAAAACTCGCCGTCCATCACCGGTACGCGCCAGTAGCGCCGACCGCCGAGCAACTTGCTCTTCTGAAATCCATCGCCGAAGTAGCGCAGATGTTTGCCGAGCGGGATAAATTCTTCGGCCTCGGGCAGCCCATTGTAGACAGCCGTCGTCGGGCAGGTCATCACGCATTGGCCCACACGATTAGGTACCGCCTTGGCGAGCGCCTCGCTAGAAAACCCAAACGCCAAGACCGCCGCACCGGGACGCCCGTCGGGTGTTTCGCCCGGCTCAAGCAGTCGCTCGACGCCGACCTCGGCATCGCAGCCGATCACCGACGAGCTGTAGCCGCAGACTTCGCGCAATGCGGCATCGAGCCAAAAGTCGTCCACGGCGGTGACGATCAGCCGGACGAATCGCATCCGAAACGCTTCGGCAAAGGTGTCGATGATTTGAGTGGAGCCGAGTTGCATAGCGATGAAATGGGGTATTCGTGTGCTAAATCTAACGCCCCATCATCGCGGGCAGCGCTTCATTCGGCAAGGTCCGTTAAAAAGACCCTGATCCGTCGTTTTTGATTTCTGCTTTCACAACTCGAAGCTTACTCAGAAAATCTTCAACTTGACGGTGAACACGGCGCGTCTGTGTGACGACAAGCATTCCTGGTTTCATGCGAAAAATCGCTCCTTCCCCCGTCCCATTTGCCATCCAAGAGCCGTGTTCGACGCAATTGACGACGGCCTTAATCAGTGGCACTGGGCTGTAATAGAGCCTCGTTTTCTGGGAAGGTTTTTCGTCGGCGTATTTTTCGTCGTACGGAAAACATTCGAAATCGTCGATGCGATAGACTTTCGTCTGTAGCGCCTCATTGGCTTTCTCTGTAGTGGTAATCAGTAGCACTTCTTCATCGATGAGGTAGCATAAATCTTCCAAGCCTGGCTCCTTAAGCATAATGTTGAGTGCCGCTCGTAAAGAAATGTTTCGCAAGTTGACAGATACTTCCGATTCGGGGCTAATTGCCACTTCGTCGAGTGCGGATTTATCGAAAACGATCGGGATGTCGTACTCGTCTGCGATCGCATTGAGCACGATATGGAGCTGCTCGTCTTCGTAGCTCAGCGGCGTTTTTAGCTGTTGCTCGAGTACTGCGTTGATTCGTTGTTCGGCAGATTCGGCAGATTGCTGCGCCACGACAACGCCCGGCTTGTCCTCTTGTGCCCCAAGTTGCTCGAATGCTCCCAACCCGACTAGCGTCACCAACGCGCAGCACCAACCTATTGCCTGTTTCGACATCAGAATGCCTCCTAGATTTCTGGCCCACAAAGAATGGCAAGCCGGTTCCGGACGGCTCCGCCAGTTGGCAGCCTAACCGAAAAGCAGCGTGAAAGTCAAATTCCATGCAATTACCCAGGCAAACTGCAAAGTCAAGGAAACTAGGTAATCAAGACGGAAACAAAAAATTGAACCACGACGACACGACGACACGACGGACACGACGGACACGACGCAAAATACGCGTTGTGTCCGTTGTGGTTCATTTATCTTTTTCATGCCTGTGCGGGTACAATTGAGAAATAGTCAACCAAGACTTTTCTCAGCAGGCTGCTAGACATCCACTCGCTTTCCGGCGATGCTCTGGGGATGTCCGACAAGACCTTAACGAATACGGCGAAAAAAATTGTGCCGGTGCCGTACCAAGGCGCCTTTGCCGAGCCGTGGTCGTTACGCAAGTTGGGACATCTATTTGCCACGTTTGGCCCGGCGGCGATTGTCGCTTCGGTCGCGATCGGCGCAGGCGAGACGATCGTGGTCGTTCGCGCGGGTGCTTGGGCCGGTTATGGGTTGCTGTGGCTGGTGTTGCTGAGTGTGTTGGTGAAGGGCGTGTTCGTCACCTATCTGCTGGGGCGCTACACGGCTATCAGCGGCGAACCGATCAGCCAACGGCTAGCTCGACTGCCAGGGCCGCGAGGTTGGTTGCTCATCACGCTCGTTGTGCTCGAAATGGCTGCGACGGGGCCGTTGTGGGCGGCGATCGCCCGACCCTGCGGCGACCTGTTGCATCATCTGTTGTTCAGCGGTTCCGCGACGGCGATCGGTGCTAGCCAAGAGCTAATGGTCGAACGTGCATTGAGCACATTATTTATTGTCGCTGCGGTGTTGCTTGGCCTCGTGCTCACTTACGACAAGCTTGAAAAGCAACAGGTGATTATTTGCGGCATCTTGGTACTTGGCACGGTGATGGGAACGTTGCTAGTGCGCCCCGACTTTGTCGCGGCTTGGTGGGGAACAATTTCGATTGGCACAGTTCCCGAATTTCCGACGTGGGCGCCCGATTCGGTTCGTCTGCATCCGGGGCTGACGCTGGCCACGACGTTTGGCTACGTGGGCGGCAGCGTGCTGGGTTATATTGTCTACGCGAATTGGATTTCGCTGCACGGCTGGGGGCTGACGAGCCATCCACAACTTGAGGAAATCCAGCGTCGGGCTGCCGCCGGCCGACCGGCAGACTATCTGCCCGACGATCCGGCACTGGTCGCGCGCATCCGGCAATCGATTGCACCGTTGAAGTGGGATGTCGGTTGCGGCGCTGTCGTACTTTGGATTGTCAGCGCCTCGTTCATGATGGCCGGCGCGGCGGTGCTGTACCCGTTGCTCGCCAGCGGCGAACTCGACGGCGCGTTTGCTGGCTGGAGCTTGCTGACCGATCAGGCATACATTTGGCGCAACGTGCACGAGTCGTTGATTTGGGTTTATTACGTTTGTATTCTGGTAGCGCTGTGGGGAACGCTGCAAGCATTCCCCGAGATTTACACCCGCGTGATCGTCGATTTTGGGTCTTCGATTTGGCCCAACGGTGGCTGGACGCGTCGGCGAGTGCAGCTGGGGGTGTCGTTGTATGTGATTGGCTCTTCGTCGGTGGTGATCTGGAGCGACGTGAAGTTCGACACGCTGACGCACGTGGTCGCGTTTCTGACGACCAATTTGGCCGTCGCGCTGTCGATGGCGGCAGCCCTGTACCTCAATTTTCAGCTGCCTGCTGCTTATCGAACGCGTTGGTGGATGCTGCTCGGCGGCGTGGCGGCTGCGATTATTTTGCTGGCGGTCTCACTAGTGAGCGGGATCGGGGTTTGGCAAGAGCTGTCGATAGAGCTGTTTGGGCGAGGGTCGAGCGTTTGAGAGCGGCTTTCCTAGAAGCTCTCCTGGTTGGCTATTTCGTAACCGTTCACGGAAAAAAGAAAACTCACGCAAAGACGCGAAGGCGCTAAGGGAGAAATCCACCCAAAACAACGAAACGTAGTCCAGTAACCATTATCTATTCTCCCCTGCCGTCTTTGTGTCTTTCCTTTCTTCCTTGCTTAGCGCCTTCGCGCCTTTGCGTGAGACTCTGCTCAAGCTAGGGCCGTGAACGGCTACGCTATTTCATTGGCAAGCCAATGCCAGCACCGTAGCCATTTCGCTTGCCTAATCCGATTTTTTCCTTGCTTCGGCATATTTATTGCAATGCATGCAGTCGACACAGCCGATAAGGGACGATAACGAGGTGCGCTCGGAGAGTGTTCACCCGGCTTTTTAATCAAATCACTGCCGTCACTACAGTGTGACGGCCACCGACGCAATTGCAGCGACCCGCAAATTCGCTCACTTGCCGTTGAGAAGGGGAGTTCCATGCGAGGGGGCCATTCAGTAGAGACCAGGACCGAAAGGACCAAGGGCGCTTGCGCGCTGCGCCAGGCCGGAGCCGTGTTATTGGCGATCCAATTGGTTGGGATGAGTAGTGCGACGTTACCTTGCGCACAGGCTCATCCGACACATGACAGCGACCAGTGTGCGCCGAATCCATCGCATGAGCAATCGATCGTTGTTTCCGAAAAGAAAATTGCTGACGTCGGGGAGTCGCCGGTCACCAGTTCAGCTGACATCGAAGGCACATTGCAACCGATTGCAAATATATCGAACTACGAGCCAGAGTTAGCCGATCCGTTGAGGATTGCACAGACGCCAACACTCGCTGAGCCTGTTGTTGCCCTGGAGACCTGCTCTGCTCCTGACTCTACTCCTGAAAGAGAGCCGTCATCAACTCTCCTCCCGATGGCTGAGATCGAGGTCGCCAGTTTTCACGGCATCACCCCTGGCATCTCCAATCGTATCAACGTGCTGCGTACGTGGGGCGACCCGCGCAGTGACGATACGCAAGCGTCCGAACTAAAATATCGCTTCGACAATTTGTCGGCAGTCTACGCCCGTTTCGACGGTAACCAAGTCGAGTCGATACTTGTGGAGCTTGCCAAACCGACACGAATGTCGTCGTTAACTCGAAAGCTGAAACTTGAACGTCTACGCCCAGTCATCCTTTTAGACGAGGATGGCTCACCAATCGCTCAGATTTACCCCGAGCATGGTGTAGTACTGCGTTATGTTAGCGAAGAGCTTGGCTTAGTGATCGCTAGCGACGAACAGGCCGAGGATGTTGCAAGCCCCCGCATCGGCAGTCTATTGATTCAGCCCATCAAAGCAGAGCTATTCTTGTTACGGGCAGATGAGAACTCCGAGCAAAACTTTACCAACACGATCGCCGATCTGAAAGCCGCGTTACGCTTAGATCGCAACTTGGTTGCCGCCCGCGCGCGGCTTTCCGAGATCTATTTGACGATCGGCAAAGCGGTTACCGCTGAGCGCTACGCCGCCGAGGCTGTTGAGCTAGAACCCAACAACGCCACCTATCGCTTGCACTGGGCCAAGTGCCTGCGGAAACTGGCCCGTTACGATCGGGCAGTCGAAGAGTCGCGGCAGCTGTTGGAAACGCCCGGCATCTCTTCGCTCGTCAGGGCACAAACGCTCAACGAGATGGGATTGCTCGCTTCGCTTGGCTCTCAGAAAGTTGCCCGTCGGGCGATATCATTACATTCTAAAGCAATCGAAATCGCTGACCGCTTGGCCGTGGGCGACGACCCGAGCGTTCGCCTGCCTGCCAAGCAGCTTTTGGTTGAGGCTCATCTGGCGGTAGCAGTCGAAATTTCTGTTGGTGCGTGGCAGCAGAAAGACGAATCGGTGCCGCAGTGGATCGAACGCGCGTCGGCGCTGGCCGAAGCGCTGATTGCCGAAGACAGTTCGTACCTGCCGCTGCGATTACAAGTCGCTGTGAGTTCGCTCGCAGCCGCAGGCAACTTGGATAAGCCAATCAATCCGCTGCTCTGGATCGAAGAAGCCGAAGAAACGGTTGCCGAGATCAAAGCAAATATCACCGACCCGTTGGCTGGCAGCCAGTTTGACTGGCAGCTGGGGTTAGCCTATTTCCACGGTTCACAAATCGAACATCGCCGCAGTGAGCCTGATAGTGCTGTCCACCTGGGTGAATTAGCCGAGCAGCAGCTTGCGGAGCTAGCCAAAGGACGCGACGAGATGCCAGATACGGCATATTTGATGGGCCGACTTTATTTTCAAATCGGTGCTGTTCATGCTGTCCATTACGAAGACCACGTCACCGCTTGCCAATGGTACGACGAGGCCGTCGATCGCCTGCTCAACCCAGTTCCAGTTACAACAACGGTTGCACCGCAGCAGCATGGCGACGCGCTCGTAAGCATGGGCGTTTCGTACTGGAACCAGGGCGATCGGCAGCGTGCCATTGAAGTTACCAAGTCGGGTGTGGTACTGATTGAACAAGCCGTGTCGAGTGGCTTGCTTGAAGATGAGACGCTAATCGTGTCGTACAATAACTTGGCGGCAATGCACGAGGCACAAGGCGATGCGGAACCCGCTGCGCATTACGAAAGACTCGCCAAGAAAATTACAGGCTCGAAGGTCTTGCAACGGCGTTAGTGCTCTGTAAATCTGAATTGACGGGCGCCACTGTCTGGCCCTGAAAACGGGCTTCGTAAAAAGAGGGCGCCGCTCTCTACATCAAACGCGCTACTTCAAGTTAGAATGCGCATTATTGACTAAAATGCGGTCTTTCGCTATTTTCCCCTAACCCCAACCCGGCCCCAAGCTGAACACCATGAGCGACTGGATCGAACCCGGCAACAAGGCCCCCGCGTTTACTCTGACAGCCGACGATGGCAGCAAAGTTCGTCTTTCGGAGCTTAAAGGTAGCCCTGTCGTGATTTATTTTTACCCAAAAGATGACACTCCCGGCTGCACACGCGAGGCCTGCGCGTTTCGCGATCAGAAGTCGGCACTCAAAAAACTGGGCGCCCAGGTTTTTGGCATCAGTCCCGACGACGTTGCGAGCCACGAAAATTTCCGCGACAAAAACGACCTCAATTTTTTACTTTTGGCCGACCTAGGCCACAAGATCGCCGAAAAATATGGCGCATGGCGAGAGAAAAACATGTACGGCAAGAAAAAGATGGGTATCCAGCGCAGCACCTATCTCATCGACGCCGCAGGCAAGGTCGCCAAGCTATGGAAAAGCGTCAAAGTCGACGGGCATGACGAACATGTGTTGAAGGCGATCGCCGAGTTATAGAACTCCTGCTAGGTTCTTCAGGAATTTTAGTGCCTAAGGTATGAGCGATCGGTTGTCCCGGTAAGGACTATTGATAATAGCCCTGCCAGGACAAAAAGTATCTGACGACAAACCACAAGAATCCCTGAAGAACCTTTAGTTTGAGAAGCCCATGTGGACGGGTATCAATATCGATTCCAGAGAAGTATACTCTCACTGACATGGGGGGGTCGGTTACAAATCTTAGTTATTGTCCAGGCATTCTAGCCCAGGCAAGTCGGGAGAAGAATAGTATGAAAGCGATTGATCTAATTCGATTTCAAATCGAGATGAGTTATAACATGACCGCCGGCCTGCTGGCAGATATGCTCGACGCACCGATGACTTTTCCGACACCCAACGGGGGCAACCACCCCATCTGGGTTGCTGGGCATCTGGCTTATTCCGAAGCCAACTTAGTTTATCACATAATTGGCAACGAAACCAATCCGCTGATTGATTGGAAATCGCTGTTCGGCGGGGGTTCGCAACCCACCGACGATGCGGAAAGCTACCCTCCGCTCGGCGACTTGCTGGCTAAATGGGAAGAAGTGCGTGCCCACACGTTGCAAGTATTGGACTCGTTAAGCGACGCTGACCTAGACAAGCCATCCGCTAATCCTCCCGAAGGTCGCGAGGATTTTTTTGGCACCGTCGGAAAAGTCTTCTCGATGATTGGCTCACACCCCTTAATGCACCGTGGTCAGGTTTCTGACTCACGCCGTGCGGCAGGGCGAGAAAAGTTGATGGCTTAGCAGTGCATAAAATTGGTATCTCATTCTGCAGCGGGTTAACGCCCGATGAGGTGCGCGAGGAGTACATCCGCCCGTTGCGTGCTGCGCTGAAAGATGCAAAGGCGGGAATCTACACAAACTACCTGCGCCAAGTCGATCCTGATTCGACAGCAGCATCAGAGCATTTATTGGTCTTCGAGGTTCACGATTTCAAAACCGGCCTACGGGTGCTACGTGTCGAATTGGAGCGACTCGGAACGCCGGGAGAAGCGCAGTTTCAGAATCTCGACCCCTCGAAGCCTGGATATTGATGGGTGGTTGGTGGTGAGTGGCTAGACGTTGACCTGGAGTCGTGAACGCCTTTACCGAAAGATCCAACTACCAGCACTCGCTCAGATATACCACATCGGTCCTGCTTCGACTGTTGCGCGGGCGAGCAACTCGGCTAGCGTGATGTTAGCGAGTTGCTTATGGCGGGCGATTGAAAGCTCGTTGCAGACGTCGAGCAATACTGGCGCCATCGGCGAATCTGTCGAGGAACAGGTCGTTGGCACAGAGTTGCCTTCGACTACGTCGAATACGTCAGCCAATGTGACTTCCTCTGGAGTACGAGCTAGCCGATAGCCACCGGCAGCGCCGCGGGTGCTTGTCACGAGCCTAGCCCGTTTTAAGTCTTGTAGAATTTGCACTAAAAACGGTGAGGGAATGCCATGCTCTTCGGCAATGCGACGCACCTGTACCGGTTGCAGTGAGTCGTAGTGTTGCGCTAGCTCGAGCATTGCGAGGCAAGCGTATTCGGTTTTGGCAGCGAGAGTCATGTTTGAAGTCGAAAGGGATGGGCAAAATACATCAGTCTACATCCTTCAGCCTTGCTCAGATGCCGCTACCATCGCTTTCTTGTGTCGTATGAAGGCCACATTCGGTTTTGTCTGTGCCGCTCCAGCGACCGGAGCGATCGTCGGTTTCGCCTGCTTGCAATGCTCGTGTGCATGGCCAGCAACCAACGCTGGGATAGCCCTGGTCATGGAGCGGATTGTACGGCACGCTTTCCGACATGACGCGCTTCCAGACGTCTTGCTTTGTCCAATTAGCCAACGGGCTGATTTTCACCATCTTGAATTTCTTGTCCCAACCAACAATCGCCGCTTGAGCGCGGTCAGCACTCTGATCGCGACGAATTCCGCTCATCCAGGCGGTTCTGCCTTTTACACCTTGCTGTAATAATTTTATCTTTCGATCGAAGCAGCACTGAGTCGGATTCGTTTTGTAGAGCGGTCCACCGTGTTTGGCTTCGTATTCAATGACCGTTAGCTCGGGCTGAACCATATCAACTTTGATGCTGTATTTCTCAGCGATGCGTTCGCGTAGATCAAGCGTCTGCTGAAACTGATACCCCGTGTCGAGATTAAATATGTAAGTGTCGGGGGCTATCAACGCAAGCATCGACAGGATGACGCAACCTTCAGGACCAAAAGCTGTTGCCATCGTCAGGCCAGTGCCATATCGCTCGTGCGCCCAAGTGATGATTTCTTCTGGCGTGGCCGTTTCGAGGCGAGCACTCTGCTCGGCCAACTCGGCCAGGAATTGGACTGTTGGTTCTTGCGATTCCATATGGGCCTCGCGGCGGGGCGCGGCAGGGGTAGCGGTCTGTGTCATTGGTAAACCCGTGTGGTTTAGTTTTCATCAGCGAAACATTGGCAGATGCTCGGTGCCTAATCATATGTAACTTAGTCATGTTAGTCAAGTATATGCCCTAGGCACTAGTATCGGCTTGATAAACACTGGAAATATAGGTATTTCACTTATTTCACCCCTGCAGGGTTGCTAGCAGCCGCTTGATTTGTGGAGCATTTTCCTGGCCTCGCGCGACGAGTTCTACGCAAGGTCTGCGTTAAAGTATGCCGATTAACAAGTCCATGAGGGTCGCTGTAGCGTCCCGACGGCACTTTGAATGACGAGGTTGTGATGACAATGACTCTAAAAATCGGCGGCTTCTTTGTGTTCAGCTTGCTAATGCTTGTGAATCAGGCTGCGCATGGACAGAGCGCGCGTGTCGCTACTCAACCTAGCTCTGGTAATTTGACGCCTGCAATGAGATATTTTGGCCATGGCCAACGCAGCCCAGTACCTCGACCCCGATCTAGGCAAAACATACCGTCAGCGCAGCGATTTCAATTGGCCGGGGGCAAGCCATTTCAGAATATCAACCACCGCCCGACGATCAGCCCCTACTTGGGTCTCGACACGGTCGAAACTAGTGTTGGCTTACCCAACTACTACTCGCGCGTGTTGCCACAAATTCAGCAGCAGGAAGCTAATCAAGCGCAGGCCTCTGAAATGCGCCGCCTGCAACAACAAATTCGCCTGTCCAATGCACCTGGAAGCATCTCTAACAATCGCAACGGTGGTGTTCCGACCACAGGTCGCAGCACACAGTTCATGAACAACGGCGGCTATTATCCGCCTATTCGCCGGTAATAGTTTTTTGCCGCATCTTCGTTGCGTGGTAAATTTAAGGCACATTTACAGCCTTCAATAAGCCTAAGGAGATCCACATGCTTGTTCGTTGTTGCCAGGCCTTCTGGTCTATCACTTGCGTTAGTTTGGCTCTGTTCGCTGGGATTTTTACTCTCACGTCGCTTGCCGACCCACCATCGGTCACAACACCGATTTCAAAAAAAGCCGACAAGTTTGCCGAGCTAGAAAAGACTCTCACGGGTGTCACACTCGTCGGGCATTCGACGATGACCGGTGGCGACGAAACCGAACTAGAGCCCGAAAGCTACGAACTTAAAAGCGTCAAGCATGTGAGTGGCGACCAATGGCTGTTTACTGCCCGCATCCGCTACGGCGAGCACGATGTCACGCTGCCGCTAACCCTGCCCATTCGCTGGGCAGGCGACACGCCGGTCATCACCGTAGACAACATGGGATTTCCCGGCCTCGGCACCTATACGGCTCGTGTAATGATCTACGCCGATCACTACGCCGGTTTCTGGAGTGGCGGCGACCACAGCGGGCATTTGTTTGGAGTGATTGAACACGCAAAAAGCAATGACGAATGACAATTTCGACCTGCGCACATACAAGTTAGTGAAGCGTTATTGCCGACACCAACGCCAAAGCCGCAGTTTCAATTCGTAAGATTCTCTCACCAAGGCTAACCACTTCCCAGCCGGCCCCGACCGCTTGCGAGACTTCTTCGTCGGTAAAACCTCCTTCGGGTCCGACGACAAGGAGCAAGTCGTTGCCTTTGTTGGTCTGACAGTTAATTTCTGCCAGCGGCTGGCCACCAGGATGGGCAAGCAAATGCCGCATGTAGTTTGTTTCTGTCAGCAGCGCTGGCCATGCGATAGGGTTTGCAATTTCCATCAGCCGATTGCGTCCGCATTGCTTGCTGGCTTCGATGACGTAACGGGCAAGCTTTGCTCCGGGTTCTTTCTTACTACCGCCACTGCTGTTTCCAATGCTCCGAGTGGTATGAAGCGGGAGAAAACGCGTAACACCCAGCTCGACGCACTTTTCCAGAAGCCAGCGTAGGCGGTCGCCCTTGGGGAGCGAGACCGCTAGCGTAAGTTCGAAAGGCAATTCACGCTCGATGTCTTGCCGCTCGCCAACGCTCAGCTCTACAGTTGAGCGTTGACAAGCGGCCACCACTGCTGCGAATTCGCCCCCATTGCCGTCGAAAACGACAAGTTCGAAACCTGGTTTAGCTCGCATAACGTGTAGCAAGTGGTGAGCCTCGTTGTCCCTAAGAGTGACAGCGGGGCCTTCGATAGGCTCGGACGAGTAGTAGCGATCGGGCATGAGAAAGTTTGATAGCAGTGCTGTTAGGGAGTATTACCGTCAAAGTTTGCGACAGTGAACGGCCGATTTTGACTATAGCATTGTGCCCCGTTTTTTGTTGCCACTCAAGTGAGCCGCTAGAGAATCATCGCATGTACCTAAACCACTGGGGCCTAGAAAAACCGCCGTTTCCAAGCGGTCTCGATCCGAAACTTTTTTTCGAGGGCGCTAGCCAGCGTGAATCGCTAGCACGGTTGCGATTTCTGCTCGCACATCGGCGTCGGTTGGGGCTTGTGTTGGGCGCGTTGGGGTTGGGCAAATCGTTGCTTGTCAGCGTATTTGCTGAGCAATGCCGTCAGGCGGGCCAGGCGGTGGCTCAGGTTGATATGCTGGGACTCTCGGTACGCGAGTTCTATTGGCTGCTCGGCAACAAGCTACAGGCAGAGGTTCGCGTCGAAGACGATTTGCCCCGCCTCTTTCGAAAGCTGACTGATCGGCTACATGAAAATGCGCTACAAGGCAAGCAGACCGTGCTACTGCTCGACGATCTCGATCAGGGTGGCCCCGATTTGCTGAATCACGTGCAGCGATTATTACGTACCGATGCTGCCAATCGCGGCTGGCTCACGCTCGTAGCGACCGCAAAGCCCGAGCAACTCAGACGCTTAGGAAATGGTCTACTTGAGTTGGTCGATTTGCGAATCGACATCGAACCTTGGGACGAACTCGATACGATCGGCTACCTGCAACTGGCGCTTTTCGAAGCAGGTGCCGAGCGGCCCTTGTTCGATGACGAAGCAATGTCGGAACTCTATCACACGTCGGAGGGCGTGCCTCGCAGAGTGAGTCGCCTAGCCAATTTTGCCTTGATGGCCGGATCGAACAACTCGCAGGAGATGATCGAGGCGTCGACGATTCAAGAGGCGAGCGAGGCGATTAGCTTGACGAATGACGTAGCCCTCGGCTCTGCCGGGGGATAACCAAACAAACGCCATCGATCACTCGCAGCGTCATCCCCCGGCGGAGCCGGGGGCTACGTTCCCAATCGATTGCTTGATGTCGGTCATCGATTCGCGGAGTACTGTTACTTGCTTTTCTAGGGCCTCTTTATCGAGTTCGACCCGCTTTAGAATTTTTTCGCTTGATGATTTGATTGTCTGAGCAAAGTTGCCTATGTCACTGAGGTTCTTTGCGCGTTTTTCAATGTCGAGGATCGATTTGTCTATCAAAGTAAAATCAATCTGAAGTTCTTCGTCAACGTGTTGGTTGCGGACGCATAAGGCTCGTGCAATTTCTAAAGAGGCTTGAAAGTAAGGGTCGGTAGCCAAGTCCTCGGCATCCCAAACCAAAAACAAATCGTTACCGTGGCGAGTGAGAGGTTCGAGATCGTCAGGTGCAAGTCTTCGAGAAAAGACGAATAGACCGATCTGTGCATCGCGATTTTTGCGGGCTTGCTCAATCTCGGCCCGGGCTTCGGCAAACGTGTAGCCAGATTTTTGCTTCGCTTCAATAACGATTTTTGCGCCTGCGGCTGCGTTTTCGGGGCCAATTTCTATAACAGCATCGCCAACTTTGCAATTCTTGATCAACCCAGGACGCTCGCCCGTCGCTTCTGGCACATCACCACGCCGATGGGCTTGATATGCTACAAACTCGAAGACGGCGGTTTCAAATGTAGTGCCATGCCGAGTCGAGCGGGCTTCTTCTTCGCGTTTGGTAACGAGCTTGCCTAGCGAAACTTTCACTTCCTCTTGAAAATCGGCATTAGTTTTCATATGGGCCGTAAGAATCGTAGTCAGCTCTTCTTTCATCTTATGTAGTGCGGACTGTTTGTTGTCGAGCGAGAATTCTTGGGTTATTCTTTGTTGGGCTTTGTCGACGTTGCCTACGAGACGGCTCAAAGCGGAGTTTTCTTCGTCGAGCGAGAATTCTTTCACGACATCGTCGATCTTGCCTCCCATGTGCTTAGTAAAGTCGCCGTGTTTGGTGGTGATCTCTTGAACCAAGCGGCAAAGTGATCCCTCGGGATTATCAAGCGAAAACTCTTTGAATAGATGGTCGCGTTGCTGAACAAGCTGGCTCTCCATGTTGCCGCGCAGTATCGCAAAAAGACCTTGCGATTGGTCGGGGTTGAGCATCTTCATCAATGGGCTGTTCTCGCCGATTTGAGACATGAGCGTCTTTGCGATGACCGATTCATCGCCGTCGATCAAAGGACTCAGCAGCCGAGTGAGTTCACCGTCGTTGGCTGTCAGTCGTCGGATGCGCTGACTGAATTGGCCATTCTCAGGATCGAGGTAGTCCTTGAACGAGCTGGTAAGTTTTTCTTGTGCCTCGCGCGCATGATCGCCGAGCTGTTGACGAAGCGTCTCGATCATTCGAGTCGTTTCGCGCTGGATGAAATCGGCATCCCACGCCCCGGCGGCGTGTCGCAAGGCTAGGACGCCGATTTTGAGTGCTTCAAGGGCATACTCGTCGCGATCAGGCCCTTCCTCATGTTGGACGAGGGCGCGAATAGTATCGCGATCTTCGATGGTCAGTTCCAGTGACACGGTGTTGGGTAGTTCGTTGGTTGCTGACCAGCTCAGTGTTTCCTGAAAAGTGTTCGACATGCTAACTTCCTTCGAGCATCGGCAGAGTAATTAAGGCGTGAACAAGCGTTTACCACCCCTGCAATATGACGACTCTCTCGAAAGAGAGCAACCACTACCGCGTTGTTATGCTAGCGTGTCTCTTCCAGCTGCTCCATTATTTCCTGCCAAGAGAGCCGCACCTGCCCGATGTGACGAGCTAGCCGGTCGGACGAGGGTTGGTGATTGAAGCGTGCGCGGGCGGTGGTAGCTTCGTCTTCGAGTGCTGCAAGCCAGTCGGGTAGGTCGAGACCGGCGCCGGTAGGTTCGCTGGAGAGGCTGGCGATTTCGCTTTCGAGAGTCGAAAAAGCGGCGTCCCGATCGTTGCCGGTGGCCGTTAGAGCAGGCTCGACCAAGGCTTTGACACGATCGATCAGCAGCGGGCGGACGAAGCGTTCGTTGATGCGATCGGCTACCGTCGCCAATGTCATACCGTACTTTAGGCTCAGCTTTTGAAGCTGCTCCAGATACCCGTCGGCGGCTTCGGCGGTACGCTCGGCGAATGCTTGGCACCACATTTCTGAGGCGACGGCGCGGCGGTGACGGATCAGGATTTCATGAGCCCAAATCACCGGTTTCAAGTTCCAAGCGACGCGGTCGTAGCCGGCGCGCAGTCGCAGAAAGTCGATGAGAGTGTAAATCAGCTCGCCGCGATCGGATTGGGTAGTGGTGGTGTTGTAGTCACGATAGGCACGGTAGTTTTCGGTGATCGATTCGATCGCGAGCGTCAAGATTTCGACCGCTTCCTGGCGTGGCCAACTATTGCCCAGCTCGTCTAGTAAAGCGATTTCGTCGGCAGCGTCGGGATCTTCTTCGAGGCTTTCTAGCCAAGAGTCCACGCCTTGATGCAAGATGCCACGCAGGTTACCCAGGCTCATGAATTTTTGATTGAACAAGTCGCCGCCAAACCGTTCGATGAATTGGACAAAGCGTTCCCAGCTTTTCGGGGCCGAGAGTCGTTCAACTACATTCAGCCGTAACGTTTTACTGTGCTTGAGCCAGCGTTCGAGTTGTCGCTCGGTGAGTTGCTGCAATGCGTCAACCAACAGGTGGTCAACGCGAGCCGATTGTTGTTCGTCGCCGCCCTTTTCTGAAGATTCCACTTCCCAAGATTCTGCCGAGGCGACCATCGACCGTACGATCGCCTGATAGCCATTCTCGAATAGGCGATCAAATTCGGTGACCGCTCCTTGGCCAACGGGATGCTCAATTTCCATTTCTTGTGCCAAGTCGAGCAACTCACACGTTTGCTTAATCAGACCAAGTTGTGGCAGCCATCCCAGTAGGTCGTGGACAAGCTTTTGCAACCCACGGGTAGCGACGATCTGTCTCGGTTCGCCTCCGCGCGAATGGGGTACGTACAACATCGCACGCGGCTCGAGCGAAGCGATCAGCTCGTCCCAATGGCTGCGTACCCCATCGGCGTCGCCAGCAAGGATCGCACAAAGGACTTTGATCGAACAGGCGTCTAGCGGCTCGCTCAACGATTCGACCGGGTTGCCCGTCGATGCGCAGCCTGCAGCGGCGAGCAAGCGGGCCGCGTCGGCGGTTTCGACGCTGGTGATGATGATTTTTTGGACCAGCGCCTCTTTGGTAGTGCGGAGCCGATCGTATTCGACGAGCGACTCGTGCGTTCCGCTGGGTAGCGCAAAATCGAAGCTATGTACGGTCTCAAGCAAATCGATGAGCTGGTCGTAGTTGGTGCTTGCTTGCGTTAGCCATTGCTGAAAAACCTCCGCACGGGCTTGATCTTGTTGATCGACGGCACCCCAGACGATGACAGCGTGCTTCCACAGATTGGCGACGGTGGTAAGGAAATCGAGCCGTTGCTCTAGACGCTGAACTTCGTACTCCCACTCAGTGTACTCCCAGTCGATTTGGTCGTCGGCGAGATCGCCTTCGTTGCCGTCATCGGTGCTATCCTGGTAGATCATTTTTTCGTAGGCCGCTTCAAACAAACCTCCAGACTCTTCATTCTCATCATCACCATCCTCATCGTACTCTTCGCTCTCATCGTCGTCCTCGAAAAAAATGGCTCCGTTCATGTCTCCCAGCGCATCGTCGGACATGCCATCCAACGATTCGTCAAGTATCAAGGTTGGTACTTGCCAGAATTCTTCAGCATTGGCTTCGAGGTAAGCGAAAAATTTCTCAGCCTGGGACCATTGATCCTCACCCGATTCGAGCTGCTTTGCTTCGACCGCTGAAAGCCAGTGGAACGCCAAGCGATGGAACGAGCTATCGCCTTCTTCGAGTGGCGTGCGATCTTTTTGGCTAACCCACTGCATCATCAACGCCATCGCCGCCACCGTGTCACCATGATCGAGCAGCGCTTCGATAACCAACTGAAACGCTTTTGAGGAATCGAATTGATCGACAAACATTCGCCAAAACCCGATGTCACCCGAGGCAGCACCCGCCTTGTGCCAAGCGTTGAGAGCACCTGAAACCAAATTCGCCGAGACTTCGACTTCTTTGGCAACCAACCGTTTGACGTCTTCGACAGACGAGGTCGCAAAGCGGTCCCACCAGATCGACAGTCGTTCCAAAATCGTCTCGAACCGCTTTTCCAGCTCGCTGTCATCGATTGCAGCTGCTTCGCTCCTCGCCCGAGCATTCAAGTCGAGAATCTGCTCGATCAATTCGACCAGTTCGTCGACGCGCCAGTCGTGGACCGTGTTTTCGAGCGCCGGAAACAAGCTAAAGTTGCCCGCGAACCCGACAATGTTCCAGGGGTCGACGAGTGCCCCGCACTCAATAGCTCTCAAAACTAGTTCTTCGCATGCTTTGAGATTTTCAACGACCGGCAGCAGGCGATCTTGATCGATTGCATCGTGCCCAGCAGTGAGTCGACAATATATTTCGCTGACCATCCGTGCGGAAGGCACGCGTACCAAATCGGCCTGCTGCTGGGCAGCTTCGGGGTAGCCAAGGCGGGCGTAAAGATGTGCCAGATGCACGCGTTGCAACTGCAAAGCGCGCTGGCGAGCCAATTCTCGATTGAGATGCTGGCGAGCGCCGCCAAATGGTTGATGGCAACGCTGCGATTCCTCGGCGATATGTTGTCCGAAGGAGCCTTCTACCTGCACCAGCCGTTCTTGATAAAAATCGTCGCGATAAGCCGCGATCAGAGGTAGCAACGTCGAAAGCGTTACGGCCGAATCGTGCCGGCCCGGCCCATCGCCGCTCGTCCCCGAAGCCATTAATATCGTACCAGCCAGTACGGTTGCCGCCTCTTGGTATGTATCTTCGTCGCTCGTGTTACTCTGACAACGCGAAAGCAGGGCATCGAGTGTGATCTGCTGTAGAACAAAACGCGTGTAGTAGCCCGAATTGGAAATTTGATGCGGATCCCACATGCCAAAGTGATAGTTTGGTCGCCGGTTGACCGGGTGATCAAAATCGTACGCTCGCGGGTCGAGTGCGATTTCTTCTAGTCGATCGAGATCGAACCAAGCGCGCGCAAGTATTCCCTCATCGGTCGACTTTAAGATCTCAATCGCATACTGGATGATCTTTTCGTAACGTCCAACAGCAACGCCGGCGTCACGAATGTAGAGAGGTATCGGACGTAAAAATTCGCCTGCATAAGGTTCGCATGCTTCGCCCGAAGACAACGTAGCTACGGGGCGATAGCCGACGTAGTCGTTCAACTCGGCGAGCGCGCCTTCGACAATACGCTCTAGCTCGTCCCAAGGCGAACCTTGCAGCAACAAAGCCTCACAGGCCTTGCCAACAAAGAAAGGGCGAAACAAATCGGACGCCTGTTGATGGAAAAGCAGGTCACTATGGAGTTCGCGATAGGCAGGCAGCAGCTTTTGCTGGAGTAGCCCGACGACTGCGCTGGCCTGAGATACATCGGCAAACGCGCCGCCTGTTTTGTGTAGGCGATCGATCGTTTGAAGCAACCACTCACACCAAGTCGGGAAGCCCTCCTCGCGAGATTGCTTCGAATCGAGCAAACGGAAGAGTTGATTAACATTCCGCAAAAAAACCGGATCCGAGCTGCCCGAGGAGAAATTGAGGTAACCGACGACTTCTTCCAGCAAGGTCGTAGCTTCTGTATCAGGTTGAGGTAATTTAGCTGGCACTGTCTGACAACTCGAAAAAAAGGGGCATCCACGCGAGTTTATGGTAGAGGACGCACTGCCCGCAGGTCTAGGTGCCAAATTTTGCCGCTTCGCATTATCGAAGCTTCGTCAAGCCAGTTGACGGGTTGTTACATCGCGTGGGTCGGATAAAGATTCTGGCTCGAATGGCATTATCCCCCCGCTAGCAAATTCCTGAAAACCGCGAAAATAGAAAATTGACAGCTACTCGCCAAGTATCAAAACCGCGATGCTATTCTTTTTCCACTTCGGGCACAATTTCCGCACCGATCATTTCTTCGAACGTTTGTCGTCGGCGAATTTGATGTGCCTTGCCGTCTAGCAAGAGGACTTCGGGAGCGAGGGGTTTGCTGTTGTAGTTACTGCCCATGACTGAGCCGTATGCGCCGGTGCAACCGATGACGAGATAATCGCCGACAGACGCTTTGGGCAACGGGCGGTTACAAACGAAGCCGCCTTCTTCCTGTGTAAAAATATCGCCCGACTCGCAAAGTGGTCCACCAACAATCACTTCTTGTTCGGGGCGGAGACGCCCAGGCTCAGTAGCAGGACAGACTGCCATCGGGTGGTAAGAGCCGTACAGGATCGGCCGAGCCAAATCATTAAATCCGGCATCAAGCAGGTAATAGAGATTTTTGCCCATTTGCTTGACGGCCCGAATTTCGGCGATCAGGCTGCCACTTTCGGCGGCGAGGTAACGACCTGGTTCGATTTCTAGACTGATAGGGTTGCCAAAGGCTGTGGCGAGCCGGTTGCGCGTGGCGTCCCACAAATCAAAATAAGCGGCGATATCGACGCGTTGGTCGCCTTCGCGATAGGGCGTGGGCAGGCCGCCGCCGGCGCTGATCGAAGTGAGCGTGGGGCCGACGATGTGCGCGGCTTTTTCCATCGCACCGCAAACTTGGCTAAGGTGTTCGAGATCGGTACCCGAGCCGATGTGCATGTGCAGGCCGGTGATGGTAAGGCCGTTACGAGTGGCGCGGTCGAGGCAATTGTCGAGTTGTTCGTGCCAGATGCCGTGCTTGGATTGCTCGCCGCCGGTGTTGGTTTTTTGACTGTGGCCGTGACCAAAGCCGGGGTTGATGCGGAGGGTGATACCCCGGTCAGAAACGCGCTCGCCCAACTGGTCGATCATGTCGGGCGAGCCGCAGTTGACGGGGATGTTATGTTCGACAACGAGGTCGAGGGCTTCGCGATCGAAAATGTCGGCGGTGTAGACGATCTGTGGCGGTTCGTCAGAGCCGGCCTTGAAGCCGGCGGCGAGCGCGCGACGGATTTCGCCGGCACTGACCGAGTCGACAAGCACACCGTGGCGGCGCACAAGGTCGAGAATCGCCAGATTCGAGGCCGCTTTTTGCGCGTAGCGAGTCACGTCGAACTGGCTGAGGTCGTTAATACGTTCAACGATTTTGGCAGCGTCGTAAACGTAGGTCGGCGTACCAAACTGCTGGGCAAGATCAGCGACTGCATGGCCGGCAATTGATTCGATTTGCGTAGGGAAGTTCATAGCGGTTAGTGACGGTGGTTAAAGACAAATGGCGGACCCTGACTGTGGCGAACCCCGACCGTGGCGAACCCCGACCGTGGCGAACCCCGACCGTAAGGGAGCGGGAGCGGAGTACGAGTGCCCCAATATACCAAAACGGGCATTGGCCGCGTCAGCAACCAATGCCCGCATGTTGGACATTTCGAGCAAACAAAAGTTCGCACCTCGAGTCAATTTGGCGACCTAAAAACCGGCAGCCTGCATTTTCTTCATTTGGGCTGCCTCAACAGCCATGCCAATAGCACGCAAGACGCCTTCTTCCGCTTCGAATCGGGAGCGGGCGCCATTCTCGATCGGCTGAACGACAATGCGCACGTGGTCGCGACCATTGGCTTCGTTGGTAAGCATGTTGGCGATCATCTCGATTTGTGGTTTATCGTCCTCGTCGGCAAACGCTGCGGCAGCCTCCAAGATTTGAGCTATTGCGAAGCTCATCTCCATGGGCGGTACCGATTTTTGCGGCGAAGCGGCCGAAGCGTCCATGATGCCCTTTATTGCTTCGAGACATTCGCGACCGATCGCGAAGTAGACTGTTTCTTTGCCAATGCCGATCGCGACATCGATCGTCTCGCCGAAGAGCTTGTGAGCATTTTCCTTGTCGCCATCGTCGGGAATAGGCATGCTGAATGTGTGGAACTGCACGTCGGCGTGGCTGCTTGAGTTCCAATTGATACCGGGGAAATCGGGACCTTCTTTTTTGGCCAATTCGGCCAGTTTTTTAAGCCCACTCTCGACCTTCGCCGGGTTTGCAATAAACCCACCCGCAACGAGCGACAGCGAAGAGGGACTGACATTCAGCACAGCCCCGCCATCCATTTTGCCTGCTTGTAGTGTGGCCTTGAAGGCTTCCATGAAGTCGCCAATGGCACTTTTAACAAGCTCGCGATCTTCGTCGCTTTTCGAACTCGAATCGTCGTCGATTGCGGTTTCGATCTGCTTTCGTAGTGCCCCAAACATTTGTTCCATCTGGGCCAGATCGGATTCCGCGATTTTCGAGGCGAACGACATCATCATTGCCGCGTCGGGTTGGAAGAAACCGGCAAAGTCCGTCTTCGGGTCGCTATTCAAGGCCATTTGCTCGGCAAGCTTGCTGCCTGCTATGGCAGTGTAGGCAATATCCATGAACGTGCGCTGCTGTTCGCCATCGATGGCAATGCCAAAAGTCAGTGCGTCTAAGTCTTGGGCCGCTAGTTTAAGCTGGTCGACTTGAGCTTTTGACAAAGCCTTGCGGGCCTCGAACTGCTCGTCCGATTCGTTGTCCAACCTTTTCATTCCCGCTTCCATACCCATTTGAATTTGGCCGAGAGCCATTTGCTTGAAAGCCTCGGGAATGTTTTGGACGTGGAGGCGGATAGCAAGATCGTAGTCTTTGGTGAGTGCGCCAAAGAGTTCTCCCGGATTGTCGGGTACGTTTTCGAGCATCTGCGGCATCATCGAAATATAGGCCCAGCCGTTGGCTTC
>JAJDEE010000442.1 GCA_029259975.1 Planctomycetota bacterium | reverse complement strand
TAGCGACCGAAGAAATTTTCGGCCCCGTCCTCTCCGTCATGCGTGCCGACAACCTCGAAGCCGCCCTAGAAATCGGCCGCAACTGCCCCTACGGCAACGGCGCCTCGATCTTCACCCGCGACGGCTACGCCGCCCGCGAGTTCAAACAACATTTCAACGCCGGCATGATCGGCATCAACGTCGGCGTCCCCGCCCCGATGGCGTGGTTCCCGTTCACCGGTTGGAACCAATCGTTCTTCGGCGACCTCCACCTCCAAGGCACCGAGAGCGTCCATTTTTACACCCGCCAAAAAACAACGCTCACCCGCTGGTTCCAATCGTCGGAATCGTCGCATGTCGACCCGGTTTGGAAGACGTCGCGGTAATAGTTTCAAACTGGTTTCCAGGCAGAGCCTGGGACCTAGGATAATCGTAACCGTTCACGGCTTCAAATCAAATTCTCTTGTAGCACACAGGTTCGTCCGTGGGCGTTATTTTTACAAATCAAAACTAAACGTCCGACGTAGATAGCGTCCCAGACGGCTGGCCAGTGTGCGTGGGGCCGTTTTGATGCGGGCCTGTCCTACCAAGCCGTTGCGAAAGAGGCGGAGCGAGTTGTCTAGAGGTACGGCAGCTTGGTACGAAGTACTCATCGGACGTACCACTCCATCGGGGTCGGATTGCGACGGCACGACGCCGCCTGAGGTACTTGCCAACCGGGGTGAAATACCCTCCATCTCGTCGTCGGCGATGTCCTTGATTTTGCTAATAAAAACGTGGCTGGTCGATTCCTCAAACATCAAACGCACCTCTTGATCTGGCAGCACCAAGTCGAGGTCGCGCTGGTCGATCACCAGCACTGCGTCCCAAGCATTTGGGTCGCCGATCTGACAAAGCAAATTGTGCTGTTCTTCGGGCGTAAGAGTTGCGCCCAGGTTCTCTTTGTCCAGTGGCGAACCTGACCAACTGCCAAGACTGACTCTTTGCTGGGTCACTTGATCGCGTTTCGGCGGGGCAGGGATAACCGTTCCGCTCACCGGGGCGGAGATGTCGAGTCGTTTCGCATCGCGAAGCTGTTGTGCTAATTGCTCATCGATCGATTTCAAACTTTCGTGTACCGCATCGAGTCGCAATCCGGCAGTTTCATCGTTAAAAGTGATTTGTTCCAGCGTGTTTAGTTCTTCCTGCAGCGCCGCGCGTTCGCCTCGCAACCTAGTAATTTCGATTTCCAAGTCGAGGTTGCTTAGTTGCACTAACAAATCGCCTTCGGCTACTTGTTGCCCAGGCTCGACCAAGATCTTCTCGACCTTTCCCTGGACCTCTACATACACCGATGTCGCATCTCGTGATTGCAACTCGAAACTGCACATCACGCTCGATGAGAAAGGGATAAAAAACGCTCCGCCCACCAGCGCAGACAGAAAACCTAGCGAGGCGAACATCCGAACTTTCTTCACTTTACTCCACCTCCCAGGTACGCGGAAAAACTTGTACACTTTTACAAAAGGCATCACGATTAGGCCGTACAGCGAGGCGCAAGCGATCAACTGCCCTAGAATTTTCAGGCCATACGGCTCGAAAACTTTGTTCAAGAAAAAAAGAATCGAGAGCAAAATCACCCAACGATAGAAAAACGAAGCCACTGTGAAGAGGGCAAACAGTGCTTGATTGCGCTTCGGCAGGAAAGGATCCTCCTCCAATTCCATTCCCAAGCACCACTTGCGCAACATGCGAGTCAGAATCGAGTTTGCCTTGGCACGCAAGTTGGGGACTTCCATGACATCGCTGAGGATGTAATAGCCATCGTAGCGCAGCAGAGGGTTGGCGTTGAACAAGATCGTACTCACCGAGCTGACGAACATGATGTTCAAGCAAATATAATTCAGAAAACCTGGCTCGCTGAACCACCACACGAATGTAGCGATCGAGGCGATCACGATCTCGACATACATTCCCGCTGCACCGATTGCCGCCCGATGCCACTTGTTGGGAAGCATCCACGAATCCGACACGTTGCAATAAAGGCAGGGAGTCAGCACCAAAAACATCACGCCCATCTCGTGGCACTCGCCGCCGAAGTGTTTGCACGAAAGCCCGTGGCCAAACTCGTGAATTACCTTTGTCGTGCCCAGTACAGCAGCGATTAACAGCCAGTTTTGGGCAGCGAAAAAATTCTGGAACGAAGGCAATCGCGACTGAAAAATATCGAACTGCACAATCACCAGCGACAATGCACAGAATGCCAATCCGATGCTCAGCCACGTCGCCCAGGCAGTAAAAAACCAGCTTACCCACGGATAAATGCCGTTGAGAATTCGCTCGGGATCGAATCCCTTAAATCGAAACGAGAGAATATTGGTCATCGCTTGGATGAGTTCTTTGCGCCGTGTTTCGTCACGCCGTTTTTTTAGCTGGACGCCTTGTCCTGCGGTGTCAGAAAGCACCAACCCACTGCGGTGCAGCATTCCGATAAAGTTCTGTAGTTCTTCGACACGAATCGTTTGCGGCGGAAAATCGGCCTCGAACTTCTCGCCGATCTCTTCGAGGCT
>JAJDEE010000441.1 GCA_029259975.1 Planctomycetota bacterium | reverse complement strand
GTTTGCCAAGGGGTGATCGCGTTGATCGACAACCCGGACATCTCGATCCAAGAGCTGATTCAGATCATCCCCGGCCCCGACTTCCCGACCGGCGGTATCATTTGTGGTCGTTCGGCGGTTTGGAAAGGCTACAACACAGGCCGCAGCACGATCGTTGTCCGCGCTCGCACTAGCGTTGAAGAAAAGGGCAAAAAGACGCGGATCCTCATCCACGAAATTCCCTACCAGCAAGCCCGCGACCGTGTCGAAGAGCGTATCGCCCAGCTGGCCCAAGATGGCAAAATCCCAGGCATTGCCGGCACCAGTAACGAAAGCGATCTCAAGGAACCGGTACGTCTGATTTTAACGCTCAAACGCGACGCCGACCCCGACGTGGTGTTGAATCAACTCTACAAGTTCTCGCCGCTGCAAGAGTCGTACTCGATGATCTTCTTAGCATTGGTCGACGGCAAGCCGCGCGTGCTGACGCTCAAGGAAATGCTCGAAGAATTCTTGCGGCATCGGGTCATCGTGATTCGCCGACGCACATTGTTCTTGTTGGCCAAAGCACGCAAACGCAAGCACACGGTCCAAGGCTTGCTGCTGGCGCACGCCAACATCGACGAAGTCATCCGCGTGATTCGGGCCTCGAAAACGCAGCCCGAAGCCAAGCAAGCCTTGATGCAAATCAAGACGCCCGGCGCACTGCTCCAGCGGGCATTAGGCGACGAAGGCTACTCGCAATTCCAAGACGAATGGGGAGTCGCCCAAGAATATTCGCTCACGCCGGTGCAAGCCGACGCGATTCTCAAGATGACACTGGGACAGTTGGTCAATCTTGAACAAGAAAAACTGGCCAACGAACACGCCAACTTGCTCACCGAGATCGATGGCTACAACACGATTCTCTCCGACCAAGAAAACATCTACACGATTATCCGCGAAGATTGCGAGATGCTGATCGCCAAGCACGCCAACCCGCGCCGCACCGAGATCAGCCACGAAGAACTCGGCAACGTCGACATGGAAGACCTCATCGAAGAGGAAAACATGGTCGTGTCGATCTCGCACAATGGCTACATCAAGCGCACCGCAGCGAGTGTCTACAGCTCGCAGCGCCGCGGCGGTAAAGGTATCAAAGGCACGAAATCTGACGAAGACGATCCGATCGAGCATCTGTTCGTGACCAGCACACACGACTACCTGCTGTTTTTTACGAACAAAGGAAAAGTTTACTGGCAAAAGGTTTACAATCTGCCGCAACTGTCGCGTGAGGCAAAAGGTCGCGCGATCGTCAACTTGCTGAACTTGGCCGATGGCGAACAAATCGCCGACTGCCGAGCCGTCCGTGATTTCGATCTGCCCGACCACTCGCTTGTGATGGCAACGCGCAAAGGGCTTGTCAAAAAGACTCTGCTCAAAGCGTACAGCCGACCGATGAAGACCGGCATCATCGCCATCAAGCTCAAAGACGATGACGAGCTGGTTGATGTTGTCGTGACCAAACCGGGCGATGAGCTTGTGCTGGCGACCGCCACCGGCATGGCGATCCGCTTTAGCGAAGCCGACGCCCGTCCGATGGGTCGTAACACCAGCGGTGTCAAAGGCATCAAACTCGGCAAAGGTGACGAACTCGTCGGCATGGTAGTTGCCGATCCGAGCGCGACGCTGCTCACCGCTTGCGTCAACGGCTATGGCAAACGCACGCCGTTTGGCCCTAACGCTGCCGATATCGACGATTCCGCCGAGGACGAAACCAGCAGCAGCTTCCGCTATCGCACGCAAAACCGTGGCGGCAAGGGCCTACGTGACATCAAAACGACCGACCGCAACGGCCCGGTGATGGGCATTGTCCGCGTCGACGAAACCGACGAGCTAATGATGATGACCGCCCGCGGAAAAATCCAGCGTGTCAAGGTCAGCGACTTCAACGAGATCGGCCGCAACACTCAAGGCGTTCGCATTATGTCGCTCGACGATGGTGACACGTTAGCTGCGCTAGTACGCGTGCCGCCAGAAGAAGATGTCGAAGAAAGCACCGAAGGGGAAACGTAACCGTTCACGGAAAAAAGAAAACTCACGCAAAGACGCGAAGGCGCAAAGGGAGAAATCCACCTTAAACAACGAAACGTAGTCCAGTAACCATTATCTATTCTCCCCTGCTGTCTTTGTGCCTTTCTTTTCTTCCTTGCTTAGCGTCTTCGCGCCTTTGCGTGAGACTCTGTTCAAACTAGGGCCGTGAACGGCTACCTGAAAACAGACAAAGAATTTCACTTTGAGTAAATTGGCACGTTTATCGTTGGCGACCCAGGGGGTGGAGGTCTGCCGTTCGACTTTGGGCAATCAGGATGATGGAAACGAGACGAACTCCTGTACCAGCGCTGGGACTTGTGCAGCTTCCCTGGCCAAAAATCGTGTCTGATTTCTCGCCACAAATCTGCTAAATTGCTCTTGGTCGCGGGCTGCGCTCACGTTTACTCAGCGTAGGCTGCTGCCCAAGCGTTGCTGCGGCTAAAGAGACTTTTGCGCTGGCGGTGTCAAAAGTGTTTTTGCATTTTGGCCCCAGATTCATGGTATTGTGGAGGCAGTC
>JAJDEE010000045.1 GCA_029259975.1 Planctomycetota bacterium | reverse complement strand
GTCACATTAAAATTGGCGTCTTGCAGGTAGTAATGCTCGTCGATGTTCAGCCCGTCGGTGTTTTCATCATAGTAGCGCACCGCGATCGCATCGACATATTGCGGATGGTAGACGTACTGCTTCCAGGGATTGGCACTGCCGTTCTTGCGTACCTCCAGCACCTGCCACTGTTGGTTGTAGTAGTAATCGTAGAAGTCGGTGCCGACCGTTTTTTTGATGCGACGATTGAGGCCGTCGTATTGGTTGGTTTGGACAACCACGCCGTTATTTTTCACCTCCACTAGCCGATTCCAAGCGTCGTATTTCAAGTCATCCGACGCCGCCGTGCCGGTGATGGTCGGCATCTTGGTCATGTTGCCCGCATTGTCGTGGGCGAGATTCGTGGCCGAGCCACCGACTTGGGTCAGCTCGTTGGCATCGTTATGGGTGCGGTCTTCTGCTGCCACGCCGTTACCGGTGGTGTTGTGGTGCAACTCGTCCCAATTGCCAAGTTGGTCGAGCTTCCAATAACGATCATTAGCAGCAGTCAGCTCGTTGCTCGACTGCAAACGATGCAAGCCATCGTAGGTGTAGGTCTGGTTAAGCGAACTGGCGCCGGTAACATTATTTGCCCCCCAAGTTACCACCCGGACTCCTGATTCTGGAGAATTCCAAGGTAAAAACACGCCCAACGGTGAATTTCGGGAAAAATATCTGCTTTTCGATACCAAATTGTGCCCTGCGGCTACTTACAACTATAGGTGAACCCTTTTACTTTTCACCAGAACGGCTAGCGATGCCTCCCGCAGACCACCAATCCAAAGACGAAGACCCGGTTGATCCAACGTCTGATTCCGCAGCAGGCGGGAAGGCTGACGGAGGGTCGGTCGGTCGGGCTGATGGACAGCGACGCGAGGCTTTTGCTCGGTTGTTTGCTCAGCACGATCGCTGGTTGTTTTCCTATCTGGTTGTTCTGCTGGGAAGTCCAGCTGATGCTGAGGACGTGTTTCAGGAGGTTTGTGTCGTGCTGTGGCGCGAACATGAAAAATTTCAGCTCGGCACCGACTTTGTGAGCTGGGTAAGCGTGATTGCAAATAATCAAGTTTATCGCTATCGCGCTAAATCAAAACGAAAGAGTTTTCCGCTCGACGAGGGGCTACTAGGCGAGGTTGCCGATGCTGCCATTGGTCGAGCCGATATTTTTGAACTCCGACGCGATGCCCTGCGGAAGTGCTTGGGTAAGTTGTCGCCAGCGGATCGTCAAATTGTTCAGCAATGTTATGACCATGAGTCGAAAAGTTTCAAGTCTGCTGCCGAGCGTTTGGGCCGTCCCGTTAACACAGTCTACAAGGCTCTCAATAGGATACGAAGGTTGTTGCATGAGTGCATTGATCAAACGCTTGCCACGGAGGGGTTGCAGTGATGCCAATAGGTAAAGGGAAGCCAACAAGTAAAGGGAAGCCAACCAGTAAAGGCCGGGCCTCGGGCGAACGGCCCAATGACAAAAGCCGCTGCTTGCGGGCCATGGGCGATGTCTGTAACGACACGATCAGCGAAAGCGAGGGCCAGTGGCTTGCAGAGCGAATACGCGAAGAACCAGCAGTCCGTGATCTGTACGTTGATTACATGACGATGCATGCTTGTCTCTCTACGGAAACAATTGCTCTGAACTCTGTGCTGGAAGATTCGGAGCGGCAACATCCTGCACACGAGGAGGCTGGCGTTTCAGCACCTTCGCGACGATCATCCGGTTCCTCGACTTCTGGCCACTCGGCTTCTGGCTCATCGGCTAAGTCGTGGCTTGGCAAGTCGTGGCTCGCGCTGGCCGCCTCGGTGGTTTTCGTGTCGCTTTTTACGGGTGGACTCGGTCGTTTTTTGTTCATGCGAGACGAGGCTTTGCAGACGGCAGATGCACCAGTTGCTGAAAATCGCAGCGGTACGGACGCTACGTTGTCCATCGCCCGCATTACTGGCACACAAAACTGTCGCTGGGGAGACTCAGGTGTAGATGTTGGTTACGGCTCGGAAATTGGGGCAGGGCAAACAATTTATCTACGTGAAGGGCTGGTGGAGATCACCTTCAAAGATGGAGCAACGATGTTGCTCGAAAGCCCCGCAACAGTGGTCTTTCATGACGTTGGCGAGATCGAAGTACGTGAAGGCCGCTTAGCTGCGATTGTTCCGCCAGGGGTAAGTAACCTTTGCATCCGCACAAAAACTTTCGACTTGCGTAATGTCGGCGTCGAGTTCGGTTTGCTTGCCCGCGAAGTGGGGGCTTCGGAGTTGCACGTTTTCAATGGCACGGTTCAGGCTGACGTGTTAAATGCCGCCGGCGTGCGGCGACAACAGCTGGAAGTTCATGCTTCCGAAGCAGTCCTGGCGAGCGCATTGACCACGACCGTCTTTGAGTTTGCAGCTAACGAAACACATTTTGTCAGGAGTATGTCTGCGGTGCCTGGTCCGCATGATGGTTTGCTGGCCTACGAGGGATTTCTGTATCCCGAAGGACCACTTTCAGAGCAAAACGGTGGTTTCGGCTGGGCAGGCCCTTGGTCAACAATTGCTGCAGATGCCGACGCCGGTCCTGGATCGAACAGTGTAAGCTCTCGTGGCCTTGCGTTAGAAGGTGTTGTACCTCGTGGCAATCACGCCGCGATTGTTGCCCAACGCAATCGAATTCGTCGCTCGCTCGCTACGTCTGTTGGCGGAGTTTTTGATGTGGCGGGGCTTGTCGAGAACCAAAATGGTGTACGGCTCATCGGGCAGTTTGGCACCACGGTTTATTTTAGTTTCCTGCAACGCACCGATAAGGTTGACGATGGGTTCTACGGATTTGAACTGCATCGGGGTGATGGCAACGCTAACCGCGTTTTGTGCATTGGCAATGGGGCCGACACAACCGGCTACGGTGCCACATCGACGGTCAACGTCTACGGTGTAAAGAATTTTCCGGCTTTGGGCATTGAGAATACGGAGGTCAATCTGTTCGTCGTCAAAATATCGTATGGGGCAGACAATCACGATACGGTCGAGGTTTTCAGAAATCCAGCCTCGTTGGATGACGAGGAGCAATGCGTTGTGGATGCACTTTTAAAAGGCAATTTTGCCTTCGATCGTATCAGCTTAGCAAACTTTGATGGTTCCAAAATCCAGGAGATTGACGAACTGAGCGTGGGGACGCACTTTCTGGCGGTCACCGGTCGTTGGGGTGGTGAGCGTGGTCGGTTGCTGCGGAGATTCACCAAGGCCGAGACGCATTTTCAAGATCTAGAAATTGCAAGTGGGGGCCTGCTCCATCCGAGTAATTCCCGCAAAGTACTCCTATTCGGCACCCTTTTACACTAATCATTTACGAGTTAGCTGCGAGAATAGAGGCATGCAGTCGAGGTACTTTTCTAACGAATTTTTGTCTGGAATTGTCAGACGCAGAGATCAGGAAGTAGGCGTTGTTTTTTTGGAGGGGTGACGTGTGTGGTCGGCGTCCGATCGGGTCGACTTCACTGCGGAGCTTCATTTTTTGTTTCTGTTTTTTGGGAGTTTCTCCCGGAGGAATGCACTCATGAAAAAAATCTTCTCTTTGGCCATCATCTGTTTGATGGCAGCACCCGCAGGGGCAGTAACCGTCGATGGCAGTTCTGCCGGCGATGGCTATGGCGCAGCTTTAGCTGTGCAAACCAACGAAACCAGTTTTGGCGATAACAAAAGTGAGTTGAATGCTGGCTATGGTTTCATCTCCGCTGGCAAGCTCAACTTGTTCATCAGCGGACAGATCGAGAACAATTTTAATAAACTAGAGATTTGGATTGACGCAGCGGCCGGTGGCCAGAGCGTGTTCTCTAGTGCTGGCAACGATGGCGCAGGCAACATGGACGGATTGCGCTTCGATACAGCGTTCACGCCCGAGACGCACATCATCGCGCGTAACGGTAATGCTGGCACTGACAAGTTCGACTTGGACTTTGCCGACCTTTTGACCCCAGCCGTAACCAGCCAATTCGACCTGTTTGGTGGCTCACTGACCGGTAGCGGTACTGTTGCTGCTGGAGGACCGGCCAACGTCAGCGCGATCGAAGTTGGTTATGACAACAGCAACGTACTGGGCGTTGGTGGTGGAGGTAACGTTCCGACGGCTGCCGATCAGGTCGCTGCCGCAGCTGTAACTACGGGCCTTGAGTTGGTAATCGATTTGGCCGACCTGGGCTACGCCGGTGGTGACATCCGTGTCTCCGCACTGGTTAACAATGGTGGCCACGATTTTGCAGCCAACCAGGTTCTCGGTGGGTTACTCCCCATTCAAGGCCACTTGGCGAATCTTTCTGGTGTGGATTTCAGCACCATCAATGGAGACCAGTTCTTCACGATCCCTGTCCCCGAGCCTGCGTCGTTGGCGCTGGCTGGGTTGGCTTCGCTCGGTTTGCTTTGCAGCCGCCGTCGTAGCTAGTC
Source organism: Planctomycetota bacterium (assembly GCA_029259975.1). Lineage (GTDB taxonomy): Bacteria > Planctomycetota > Planctomycetia > Pirellulales > Lacipirellulaceae > Bythopirellula. Next base: position 4,314 of record JAJDEE010000045.1, on the reverse strand, counting down.
GAAGTGAGTGAGAAAAGTTGGGTACATCGAGGGTCCGCCCGTCTAGTTCGACGAACTGACGGGCGGGCCGCGATTGCCTCAGAGATTGACACACAGATTGGAATGGTTTCCTCAAGAAATAGAACTAACCAAGGTTACACGTCGTCATGAATACTCCTCCCCGCTGCTCTCGTCCCCGAGCATTTACGCTCGTCGAACTCTTGGTTGTCATCGCGATTATCGGTGTGTTGGTAGCTTTGTTGCTACCCGCAGTGCAAGCGGCTCGCGAGGCTGCGCGGAGAATAAGTTGTTCGAATAATCTTAAGCAGATTGGCCTGTCGATATTGAACTACGAGTCTTCCCTTGGCCATTTGCCTGCTAGTCATAACATGTGGCCTCAGGAAGTGACCACCGATGGGGGAACTTGGTTGGGGCCAGACAACGGAACTCTGCATCCAAATAACGGTGGGCCAGGTTACAGCGGCAAAGGTTGGTTAGTCGATGTCATGCCTTTCATGGAGCAATCAGCAGCTTTTGATCGCATTCAGACTGCAATCGAATCGTCAAATGGCAGGCAGTTTCGCGTGGCCGCCAAGGGTGGTTGGGGGATCGGACACAACGATATACGCGACATCATTGAGGCACAGCAGCCTTGGTTTACGTGTCCTTCTGATGAATCGGCTGTGGCCAACGATCAGCAATTTAACGACTGGCGTGCAGCAAAAATCACTGTCGCCGCGACGAACTACAAGGGAGTGCTGGGGGATGATGAGGTTTGGCCGCAGGCGGGGGAATGGACTGCGGCGCAAGGCTTTGGTTCGCCAGGAGCCCAGCCCTTGGCCGACTGCCACAATAGCCTGAACTTCGGCGAGGGTTGCAACGGTTTATTTTGGCCCACTGCGTATTACTTCAAGTTGGGCCTCAAAGACATTACCGATGGTCAAAGCAACACGTTTGCGGTTGGGGAAAGCGTGGTAGCACAGGATCATCACAGCGCTGCGTATTACGCGAACGGAGATTGGGCGTCCTGCAACGCGCCGCTTAATTTCTTCAACATTGAAGATCCTGAGGTGATTTTCAATGATTGGTTTAAGCAGAGAGGGTTTCGCAGTCGACATCCGGGCGGTGCCCAGTTTGTTTTTGTGGATGGTTCGGTGCATTTTGTCAATGAGGGTATCGAACACCAAGTGTACCGTGCCTTTGGCTCTCGCAATGGAGGTGAGGTTGCCTCGCTCGACTAGTATTAGACGGTTGTAGTTGAAGCTCACTTCCTCAAATCTAGAAAACGGTTATGCGGTATTCAAAAACAGTGTTAATGTTCGTGCTTGTCACGTTGTTAGGGTGCGGCGCATCGAAGGGCGGGCCAGACGCGACCGTACAGGGTACTGTGACCGTCGATGGGGTGCTGGCTGAGCGTGGTACCGTGTCGTTTTATCCGGTCAAAGAGGGCCCGATCGCGATCGGCACTATTAACCCCGATGGCACGTTCGCTTTGAAAGTTGGGCGGGGAAATGTGGCCAATACCGACTTTAGCAAAATACATTCGGGGGAATACTTGGCGGCCGTGGTCGTGCTTGCCCAGTCAACCGTAGAGGAAGATCACCCAGAGATGCCTCCCACGCCCGGTGCGCGACTTTCGGCGAAACGGTTTTCTCAAAAAGGCACGTCCGACTTGAGCTTCAAGGTCACGGCAGGGTTGAACATTTTACCGATCGATTTGAAAGGAAGTGCGAACGATCCAGTTGAAGAAACCGAAGCAGAAACGCCTGTTACGCCGGAGGGAAATGGAACCGACGAGGATAAGGATAACAGCACACCTTTTGAAGAGTCGAGCACTGAAGATGAAAAGAACACGGAGGTTGCTCAATGAAGTTCAGGACGAACCATGCATCAGCGGATTTCGGAATCGTGTTGGCCATGCTAGCGATGTTGGGTGGCTGTGGCGGTATGTACGATTCTTATGTTTCTGGCACCGTGACGTTGGATGGTTCCCCCCTTCCCCGTGGCACTGTTTGCTTCGTGCCGGTGGCCCATGGACCGAGGGGCTATGGCTTGATTCTTTCAGAGGGTAGTTATTTTGTGAAAATTGGCACTGAAAAAGGGATTCCTTCCGGAGAGTACCAAGTCACCGTGGTTTCAAAAGAGAAATCAATCGAGACTCGACCAGGCATGCCACCCATGCCAGGTAAGTCAATCACGCCCGCTTGGTATCACACGCCGAGGTCCTCAGGTTTGCGTATGACGGTAGTAGCCGGCTCCAACGAGATCAACCTAGAGCTTACAAATGAACCACCTCCAGATTGGAAACCGCCGAAGCGTCAACGTCGATAGAACGTAACTTAATAATACATTCCAAGAACGCAACGATGCGGATTCACTACCCACCAGCCTATTTACGGAGCAGGCAAAACGAGGCAGCAGCCCTTGCACATTGCAACTATGAACCAACCTTCACCAAACCATCGCCGCCACACCTACCGACCTTGGCATCGCTTGCTGGGTTCGACTTGGCGCGACGTCATGCCAACGCTGCAGTCGGCGCTGATCTGTGTTGCTTTGTGCGCGACAGGCTCGGTGGCGTGCGCTGAGGATTCGTCGGCCCCGGCCATCTTGCAGCTGTTTGAGACACGCTGGGACACGATCGAAGACCGTATGACCGATATTTTTGAGACCGGGTACGGACAAATGTGGGTGCCGCCCACAGGCCGCGCCGACACGAGTAACTTTTCGGCCGGTTACGATGTGTTCGACCGATTCGACTTGGGCAGCCCGCGCAACGAGACGCTCTACGGCACCGAGGCCGGACTGAAAACGATGATTCGCTCGGCACGTAGCGCCGGAGTAAGTGTTTATGCAGATCTTCTGCTGAACCATAACGGATTTAGCGACCTCAATACTTTCGATAATCAGGGCACGCCGCTCGATCTGACCGACGACGTCACGTTTGCTGAGTCGGGCGGCTATCCTGGTTTTGCGATCACTTTGCCAGGCGATATTGATGGCGATTTCCATGGAGCGTTTGAAGGTGGCGACCTGAATGGTCGTTTGTCTGGCTTGATCGACATTGCCCAAGACAAAAACCACCAGTTCATTCGTCACCCCATCGATCCGGCCAACCCCAACAACATTCCTGCCGGTACCGCTGGAATTTTCGGTCGAGCGCCGGCCAATGTGCCAAATGCCAACAATGCCCGTTTTTACCCAGACCAAGGTCTGGGTGGCACGGTTTTGGACGTGGATCCAGGGCCTGGCGAGTTCCTCATTACGCGTTTCGAATTCAATACGACGACTCCGCTTGCGGGCGATCCGGTACTAGAAAATGCCGAGCAGCTCACGTTGCGTCACGCGCAGTGGATGATCCAAGAAATTGGCGTAGACGGGTTTCGGCTCGACGCGGCGAAGCACTTTCCGCAAAGCGCGCTCACAAAGCTGGATCAGACGGTGTTTGCGGCGAACAAGCGGTTGAACCTCGACGGCTCGATCAAACCGGTGTTTTCGTTTAGTGAGGTATTGGACGGTAACACAGGTTTCGTACAGAGTTTCGTCAACAAGGGGTTGTCGAACCCTGCTGCCATTGCTCCCGGCGACAATACCGTGCGGGGCAATCGCGACGCGCTCGACTTCCCGCTCTCGTTTGCTCTACGCAGCAACCTTAGCGCGAACGGGTTCGGCAATAACTGGCACGGTATCCGCGGGGCCAGTTTGGACAACGCCGATGACGGTCTGGTCAACGGCAGCTCGGGTGTGTTGTTTGTCGACAGCCACGACGATCAAAATGGCGGAGCCACCGGCGATGGCACACCCTTCCTCGATAAGGTCGCCTATGCCTACACCTTGATGCGACCCGGCAATGCGATTGTCTATTTCAACGGCGAAGAGTTTGGTACCTCAGAGTTTCGCGGCTTTCCGACCGAGGGGACCGATGATGCACTGGGTGGGCCTGTCGCGGGCGATGCGGTTTCGACGCTCGTAAAAATACGGAATTCGCACGGGCGCGGCAATTTTCATGAGCGTTGGATTGACGAAGCCTTTGGCGACGACAATGGCAATGGCTCGCAAGAATCGAATATCTACATCTATGAACGATCGAACTCGGCGATCGTCGGTCTGAACAGTCGTAACGATTCGGTGGTCGAGACCCGCTTTGGCGTCCAGACAAATTTCGCGCCGGGCACGATTTTGGTTGAGCTAACCGGCAACGCGACGGATGCCGTGGTCGAAGCAGGAGGAGCGATTCCTGACGCGGTCAAAGTGAATGCCTCTGGGCAGGTCGACATCAGCGTCCCGGCGAGCGGCGGACATGGGCGTGGCTACGTGATCTACGGCCTTGCCACT
>JAJDEE010000440.1 GCA_029259975.1 Planctomycetota bacterium | reverse complement strand
TTGGTTGGCGGTTGGTCGGTCGTTGCGGCAGCAATGGTTTGGTGGTGGCAACCGCGTGAACAGCGGATCGCTTTGCCGAAGATGCTGCCATCGCTGCTTTTGGGCGGCGTGCTGGCTTTACCGGGTGTTTTGCCAGCGCTGCAACTAACTCAATCGGTTTCGCCAGAAACGGTCGAGCAGGCGAACCAAATCTACGTGTTCGATCGTCTACCGCATCATTTGTCGCCGCTGACAATGCCGGGTCACGAACTGGGCAAAAAAGCTTTGCGATTTAGCTTGCTGCTGCTTGGTTTTGCTTGGTTGCGGTTCTTTTGTACTCGACAGCCCAACAGCCGTCCTCTAGCCCCACGTTGTGAGGGAGGGGGACCAAATTGTCCCTCGTTTCGTCCGCTCGATTTACTGATGCGCTTTGCAATCGCAACGGTAGCGATCAGCGCTGCGGGACTCGCTTGGGAAGCTGCCACGTGGAATCATCCTGCGATAGCTGCGAGAGTGTTAAAATACTACGTCTTTCGTTTGGCGGATATCGCCGTTCCGATAGCAACTTGCTTGGGTGTAATCTGGCTGACGAGCAACTTCATCAAACGTCAATCAAAACTTGGGGTCGGCTTGCTGCTTCTGGCGGTATCGCTACCAACGCTTCATTTGCTCAACATCAGCCGTGTTCGTTACCAAAATCCCTGTCCGCCGGCGGATTGCCGATTGCGAAACGCGTCAGATTTCCGCAGGGCTTGCGATTGGGTGCGCGGACATGCCTCCGCCGATGCGCTGTTTTTGGTGCCTCGTCTTGCGCAGTCGTTCAAGTGGTATGCCGAACGTAGCGACTTGGTAACGTGGAAAGATGTTCCGCAAAGTGCAGACGCGTTGCTTGTCTGGAGGGAACGTTATTTTGATGTTTATTGGCACTACAACGAAGAGCAGGAGTACGTCGCCTACCGTTCGCTTGCCGGTCAAGGGACGAAGCGGATTCGTGCGCTAGCAAAGAAGTATCAACTCGACTATGTTCTGACGCAAGAGTACCCGCCGCTGTTGCTGCCTGTCGTTTATAAGAACCAAAACTACACTATTTACACAACCAACGATAATCACGCCAATACACCATGACTCACACATCCACGCTCCAAGCCGTCGTCTTCGATCTTGATGGCCTGATGTTTAATACCGAAGACCTCTACCAACAAGTCGGCAGCGAAGTATTGAGGAGACGTGGCAAGGAGTTTACCAGCGACCTGATCGATCAGATGATGGGTCGACAGTCGCACAAGGCGCTACAACTGATGATTGACTGGCATCAGCTAGACGACACCCGTGAAGAGCTGGCGGACGAGTCGATGGAGATCATGTTTCGTCTACTTCCCGGTAAGTTGCAGCCGATGCCTGGCTTGTTAGATTTGCTCAATAGTCTGGAAGCCGCCAATGTGCCCAAGGCGATTGCCACCAGCAGCAGCCGGCCGTTTGTCACACGCGTACTCGAACAGTTCGACTTCGCTCCTCGGTTCTCGTTCGTGCTTACCGGCGAGGACGTGACCCACGGCAAGCCAGCTCCTGATGTCTATTTGCTATCGGCAGAAAAACACAACGTTAATCCTAAGCATGTGATGGTACTCGAAGACAGCCAAATTGGTTGCCAAGCGGCGGTCGCGGCTGGCATGTTTGCTGTCGCGGTGCCAGACGGACAGAGCGAGCAGCACGATTTTGAGGGCGTGCAGCTGATTGCCGATACGCTGGCTGATACAAGAATTTATGAGGCGTTGAGACTTAGCGAGGCAAAATAAAACAGGGCAAAGAGAGTCGACTTCGGCCTTCCCGGATCTGATTGCTCACTACGGCGTGTGCCGGAGGCCGACAATATTATAGTAGAATCATATTTTTCTTCAGGGGTTCACTAGGCCTTGTCGCTTAATTCCACGCAAACTCAGGCATGCCGAGTTGGGTAAAACGGTTGAGTATGGAGCAGCGTAGCCGCGATTCGACTTGTTGGTTGCACCGTTTCCGATTCTTCAGCTTGCCGCCGAAAATGGTCTTCAAGCGGTACATTGTCGTTTCCACGAGGCTGCGACGATTGTAGCCGACCTTCACTTTCCACGCTTTTCGGCTTGTGCGTTTGATGGCACGAATCGCTTCGTCACGTGGCAAACGAGGCTGGGAGGAATTCCCGTGCCGCTTGATCACGGCGTTTTTCTGGGGTGGCATCACCGGTTCGATCGCTGCGCACTCCAGTGCTGTGTAGATCTTCCATTGATCGTAAGAGAAAACGGAAGAGGAAACGGGGACAGGTCCAATACTGTTCGGCACGGGGGTCATTCACTGTCTGTAGCTGCGGCTTGGTTGTGAAAATTTCGACCGCGCGCACTTTGATTGCCAGCTGGATCGCCAGGCAAGAGCTTTGAGTTTCCCGATCGCGCAGCGTGAAGGGACGCTGGGATCTCGCAACGCGAAGCCCCTAGGCAAGGAAACGGGGACGGGTCCAGTTACCTGTTTCTTCCGCCTGTTTTGTGAATTCATAGTAACTTGCTTGCTAAATAAGCACTGCCTATTCACTAAACTGGACCTGTCCCAATACTGTTCGGCACGGGGGTCATTATCCCGGCTCCCGCCGCTGTCCGTAAGTCCTGGGCTATCGCAGTACTTGTGATTGTTGGTACTTGTGCCTACCATGACAGAGCCAATAGCAGCACACAAACGGCTTCCGCCAAAATAACTCTATAGAGATCAGTCCCGCTGGTTCGAAATTTCTAAATCCAGAACTAAACGGTTCTCGGGATTTCTTCCCCTTCTTCAGTTTCAAATACTCACTACGTGAAAGTTTTTTTCATGCGAAATACGATCGGTTTGATGTTGACATTGGCAGTTATGATGTCGGCGAACTTAAATGCGAAGGAAGCCAAAACGGAGGCCGTCATCACACCGCTACAGGAATATGTGAGCGCATCGGATGATAGTTATCAGTGGAAGGTGCGTGGAGAGAGTACACAACATGGATGTACAGCGGTCGACATCGGTCTGACATCGCAGACGTGGCATGGCATGAAGTGGGAGCACACCTTGAGTCTTTTTTTGCCACCTAAGGTCAAGCATAAAAACACGGTTTTGCTGTTTGTCACTGGCGGCCAGACAGGAGGTCGAGTAGGCGAGAGTGACCTATCGATGGGAACCAAGTTAGCAACCTTGGCACAGATGCCATGTGTGCTCCTCCATCATGTGCCGAACCAGCCTTTACTGGGTGGTCGCGTCGAAGATGACTTAATTACCGAGACGTTTCTCAAGTATCTC
>JAJDEE010000439.1 GCA_029259975.1 Planctomycetota bacterium | reverse complement strand
ACTGGGGATTGCTTTGGATGTGGCACGCTGCCGTGCTACTCGTGCTTTGCTTGATAACGAATTGGCTCTACCTGCAGCAGGCGAACTGGCCAGCGACAAGCTCACACTGGCCGTATCTAACGTTGTGGAGCATCGGGCTGGCGGTGTGGGCACCGATTTTTTGGGCAGTGAGACATCGAGCGGGACCGGTCACGTCTGTCGAGCGTCAAATTGCTCATGCGTGGGGCGGCAGCATCGTTTCGGTGATCCTGCTGTTTTACGTCGAGGCACTACTTGAGCAGCCGGTGCTGACACTTTCGCCGGTACTGGGATTGATCAGCGGAATGGTGTTCGTCATCAAAGCGGGCATTCTGGCAGGCTCGTTCTACGTGTACGCCATCGCGCTGTTTGCCCTGTCGGCGGTTATGGCTTACTTGCAACACGAGCAATGGCCCTATGGCCTAGCCTTGTTCGGCGTGGTGTCGGCGGCGACGTTTTTTCTGCCGGGCTGGAAATATTACCGCCAAAGCAAACTCAATCGACCATTGCACTAACGTTGCTTCGGACTGCTCGGCGGAGGAAAGTAGCCACCCGTATTCTGAAAACTCCCCAGACTTTGGAAGACTGCCGTATGGCCAGTCGGGGCACGGTTTTCGTCGCCCGTGGTCGAGTAGGGGGCGCGGGCCGCTGCTTGGTTCAATTGACGCTGACGCTGAATCGCAAAGGCTTGTTGCCGCTGGTTCTCACGCTGCTTTCGCTGCTGGGGACGGATAATGCTCTGGTAGTCTGAAGCCGAGGCACGAGGCGCAGAGAGTGCCAAGTAAGGACTAACCGAGGGTCCACGGGCGACTGAGGAGAAGGGTTTTGATTTACTTGACAACGAGTTGCCAGCCCCAGAGCCTAAAAAATTTCTGCGGTTAACACCAAGAGTACCGATGCTAGGGGTAGAGCGATTTCGCAAATTGTTTTGAACTTGATTTACCGAATACTGTGCTGAGCTATTTCGGCTCTGTAGATTTTTTAGCGTCGCCGATCCGAAGCCAGTGGCAGACGTGCCAGACTGTGCCGTCGCATCGCTAACAAACAAACAGCAAAGGAGCGCCGAGAGAACTGGAGCGATTGTTTTCTTGATCATGGTCTTCATCCTAGTCAATTGCCTCACGCCGATTCAGAACAACGAGCATCGCAGCGCACCCTGTAATCATATCCCTGCGCGTAGGCTAAGGCAACAAAATTTGCGTCATCGAGGGCCGTACGTCGAATAAAATCTCAAGCAATTGCTTGTATCAGAAGCATAATATGGCGATTGGGACTAGGCTCGTATCGATTGCCTGAGTCCCATGCAATTTTGCTGGGGGCCTCGAAAAAATCCACATAATCGGTACATCCGCCAGCCGAGTCATTGGCAGCTGCTTTTCCCAAAATGCGTTACTGCCGAGCTAGACGCCTACTTTTTCCCTAGTCGCCGCTTCGACACGAAAAAGTCGGTCAAAATTTGTCCGCAAGGCTCTGCCATGACTCCACGGACAACTTCTGCACGATGGTTTAGCCGCGAATCGTTGAGCAACTGAAACAAACTATCGACCGCGCCTGCTTTCGGGTCGGGCGCGCCGTAAACAACGGTGCTAATCCGCGCCTGCAATATCGCTCCTGCGCACATTGGGCAGGGTTCGAGCGTCACGTACAGCGTACAACCTTCCAGCCGCCAAGAGTCCAATGCTGCCGCAGCTTGTGTGATGGCCACCATTTCGGCATGGGCGGTCGGGTCTCGAAGCTGCTCTCTGCCGTTATGAGCCGCCGCGATTACGCTGCCTTCGCGGACGATCACCGCTCCGACAGGGACTTCGTCAGCCACCAAAGCGGCCTGAGCTTGGGCGTAGGCTTGTGCCATAAATTGTTCGTGGTTGGGCAGTCCCATGCATTTTTCCGACTTGGCAGGCGTGTCAGCAGGAGGGAACATAGGCTTTCATCTTAGCAGAACTAGCCGCTCTGAAACTACTAGCGAACGGCAGTCGCTTCTGTTCCGTACCACAGAGTAGGCAATGTCGCTCGTCTACTGCGATTATCACGAATTTTGTTCCAATTGCTCGCTCCCACGTTACCTGAGAGGTACAATTGCCATTTCCCACCTCTAAAAAGTCTACTTGAATTTCTCCTATGACAACGATCCCGAATCCTTCCTTAGTTCGCACGCGCAGGCTGGCCCGCATTGCCCGATATGCCACGGTGCTATTGCTGCTGGCATTGTTTGCAGCGACGCATTTACCGTCCAAAGCGATCCCCTACCAGTTTTCTGCCTACGACAAGGCCGCGCATTGCCTAGCCTATGTCGCGATTGCTTTGTCGGCACTGACTAGCTTAGACTTGGCGATCGGCTTACTCCGACCCCAGCACTATTTCCTCGTTTGGCTGGCGGGTACTCTTTACGGCGCGTTTGATGAGGTCACGCAGATTCCAGTGGGTCGTCACTGCGATCCGCTTGATTGGATGTTCGATATTCTCGGCATCGTCATCGGCTTGATTCTCTTTCGTTTGCTCCGGCCAATGTTTTTCCGTCGGGTGACCCGAAGTCTGCAATGAAGGCCGTGTTCAATCGTTGTGTCCCAATCATCTGCGTGTGGACGAACAAAACTGCAGGAAGCCTAGCCGATAGGATCGTCATACGATTGGATTCCCAGATCTTCGATCGGTGTCGATAGAAGATCGCGCGGATCTTTGACGGCGTGCCGAGCTTCGTCATCGTCGGCTGCTCGCACCACAACGCGATTCGCCCGCACCTCGATCACCACCACTGCTTGGCCCAGATCAATTGCCCCACCTTGGCTGATCGCGTCGACGTACTTGCCATCGATCTGTACTGAGCCAGACGGCAGCATCTTTGATTTCGCGATGCCGACCTTGCCAATAAGCTCGCGACGCGTTTCCCTCGGAATCAGTTCCTTCGTCGATTTCAATCTGCCGAGAAATGCTTTACCCATCGGTGTGTACGGCCAATACCTCAACGCCAAGCCTAACGTCGAAGGCACCGCCACCAGTGTCAACACGACGAAACTCAGTCCTGTTGTCGCGTCGCGTCGAAACGCCATCACAATGCTGGCGATGATCGCCACTGCAGAAAAGAAACTCAGCATTCCGCCCGACGGAATGAAAACCTCAAGGACTACTATCCCGCAACCCAGCAACATCAATAGGATGGCCCAGGTCAATGGATCCAAGGTCGACATAATACGCTCCGTCGGTTTTCGCCAAGTCTGTCCTGCAAAGGAAGTATTGCTAGGTCCTCTATTTTACCCGATCGCAAGCTGCATAGGCAAAAAAACTTAGCAGTTCTAAACGGCCTTGTTGACTACTTTCACTCGAATCGTTGCAGTCCGAGGTGGGTAGCAAGTAGGGCTTGCTAAAACTTCAGCGTACCTCGACGCGATTGGCCTACGACGACCAGCGCATTCGCGGCGAGTACGAGTGCCAGGCCTAGCCAGGCCTTTCCTGCCAGTTTTTCGCCGAGGGTCAAAAAACTCAAGACGAGTGACAACGGCAGGTAGAGGTAGGAAAGGATGCTGGTGGTCGTGGTCGACAGTGCGGTACAAGAGTGGACCCACAGGCCGTGACCGAGCAGGGCTATTCCCAAACCGAGATAGAGAATCAGCGGCAACTCGCTCGTTCTTAGATCCCACTCAGCCCACGGTAGGCAGCAGAAAAAGACCGGCAGCGCCAGCGTAAATTGTCCCCAAGCGCGAAGATTGCTGTCGATGTCGGAAAAATGTTGATGCAA
>JAJDEE010000438.1 GCA_029259975.1 Planctomycetota bacterium | reverse complement strand
GTGCCTCTGCTTTGGTCGTTCGGCAGCGCCCATGCAGGGTCGTGGCACATGGTCATGTGCGATGGTTCGGTGCAGACCATTAGCTACGATATTGATGCGGCGACACATCGTCGGCTCGGCAATCGCCAGGATGGTGAAGTGGTGGAATAGAGCTGTAGCGACCAGCAAGCAGTAGAAGACCTTATTCATTTACGGAAATCCTAACCATGCTTTTCAGCCGAACGATGATTTGTGTTGTTGTTTGTTGGCTCGGCGCTATGGGCGGTTGCTCGCAGCAGGCAGCACGGCTGGAGCCGCCGACCCTCGACAGCGCGGTTGCCGTAGCGGCCGCAATGACGACGCACGACACGAACGGTGATGCAGTACTGGACGAAAACGAACTGCAAACGGTGCCGTCGCTGCTCGCGGCGCAAGCCGATATCGATAAGGATGCCGACGGTAGCATCAGTCAGCAGGAACTTACCGCGCGGATTGACTTCTGGCGGAACAGCAGAGTGGCGATTATGCCAGCTTACTGCCGCGTGGCGGCGAAAAACGGACTGCCACTGGCCGGCGCGAAGGTCACCTTTGAGCCGGAGTCTTTTCTGAAAAACGCGCTGCACCCAGCGACCGGAGTAACTGGTACCGATGGCGTTGCCTCGATGACAGTCGCCGAGGAATTCCGCCCCAGCCCGCGCATTTCGGGCGTTTGTTGCGGGCTGTATCGGGTCCGAATATCGCTGATAAAAGATGGGATAGAGACCATTGAAGATCGCTACAACGTGCATACGACGCTTGGAACCGAGGTGGCTCCCAATGCGGTGCCGAATCATTTTTTTCGTTTGACAGGAAACTAGTCGCAGGCGTCGGAGTGATGTTTGGGCTTACGCAAGACTGTGTGCCAAGACACATGGCCTGTTCATTCCGAGCAACAAGCCAGCTAAGGTTACTAAGAGTACTGCAGATGGTTCTGGAACAGCTTGGGAACTTGAGGACGAGGCAACACTCTCAACCGTTCCAAACTGTCTCTGCCAAGTAAGAAAATCTGATCCGTCCGTGTCGCCGTCTCCATCGGCATCGGAACTGGCATTGAGGCCATGGTCGCCCGCCCATTGAGCTAGATCCAGTCCATCGACAGTCCCATCGAGAAAGAAGTCGCCCTGGATGGTGTTGCCGGTCCCTACTAATACATTTCTTAACGCGGCGATTCTCTCCGTACCACCGAACTGCGGCAAATTCGGTGCAAGAGAACCCCCTTCGTCAAACTCGTTCCAGGCGTATAAAAGTATGTTGTTAGATGCTGCCGCACCCGGGTTGTCTGCGACCCATTGCACGGCATCCGCCACATGATCGGTGATTTCCGAAGGGGTGGCCGGCTCTACCCACGAATTGGAAGCCGGAGCCCAGAAGGGGCTTGGATTAAGAATTCGCGGACGATTATCCCACCCGGTTGTCACATGGGGTATAACTTCTAGCCCCAGCGAATCGTCAAACCAATTCCACTGGCCCGCATCCTGGGCAACCAAAGAGGAGTGTGGTTCGCCATCTCCTACCCATGTGGTTGCATACCTCGAGGCCGCATCGAAACCATAGGTATTGAATTCCGTAGCAAAATCGCCCTCGGGGATATGCATTATTGTGATGTAGGGATCTCCAGTACCTTGTGCGATACTCCGAATTCGGATGCTGCTAAAGTCGGCTGGAGTAATATCGCGATTATCGAAAAAGTACAGCAGCGGACGGCCATTCAACACGGTCTGATAGGAAGGATCCAAGAAAGAGTTGACGAGTTGTTGATGTGTAATTTGGCCGGAGCTAAACCTCACACTCTCAACCACTAGAGAAAAGTCGATATCGGATTTTCGAGAGCTGTTCAAATACAGTTCACGTGATTGGTGCAATCCACTTGACGATGGATACCAAATAAATGCCCAATAGTCCAAGCCGGCACGGGTTGCAAAATCGATCTCTTGGTCCATCGTGGCTTGAGTCGTTCCGTCAATGTTAACGGAATTTTCTCCTAACACATTCGCATAAAATGGAAGCTTGTTATGGAATTGGTTGGGACTCAAACTCGCATTCACTTCGTTGCCGACGGCATTACCTGGTCCAGTCCAAGCATCCCAACGAATAACACCAACGTCAGGCGCACCCTGGCTAAAAACGAGCGAAGGCGAGAGTATCAAATAAACGACAAAGCAATAAACGGTCCTCATAGGATCACAGCTCCTCTGTTGGCGATTTTTGTAACGGTCTCTATCACTATGCCACAAGGCAAAAGTTGATCCGAATAGGCCCCGATTGTGGGGACTCAATGACTAGCGACATACTTTTTGTTTGTATTACGACGGTATCTTTTCTTTGCCGCCGGTTATGCCTCTAGCAGTTCCGACTACGGCAAGACAAGAGTGTGCCCACGCGGTCTGCCGAGATCCATCTTTAACGGCCCTATTGGCTGCCTCACAAATAGGGTCCAACTCATGCGGCAAAAGTAACAAAACTCAGCTACATAATACCCTCAAACCCCAAAAAAACAACGTCCAAAAGTGTCGCAATGTGAGTGACATATGACCTACCGGTGTTCTTCTTATCTGAGGAAACCTCGCGACGTGCCAGAATCTAACGTTATAGATTGGACTAATTTACGTGCAATTCGCTATTTTCAGCACAAGGCGAGATGCGAACGGATTCACAGCAAGCACCGAAAAAAATGACGTAATATGAGGGGTAATATTTCAACTAAAAACATTGACCAACACGATACTGACGTCTACTATGGACTACAGGTGGATGAAGTTTCTCACCCTACAAGTTGGAAGGTCGCTGGCGATCCTTTATTGCGTAAGCGTTTATTCTAAATCGCGGTGATAAAGAGGGAGTCGTTCATGTTGCTTGGCCTGAATGCCATATTCATACACACATCTCGTCGGAAGAAGTAGGTAGTTGTCATGTGTGCTGTAGCTCGATAGGTGATGTGCAGTACCGTTTTACTTTTCTTGATCGTGGAGGATTAGCTAATGTGTAAGAGATTGTTACTGTCGCTTTTAGTGTTGGTCTTTATTGGTAGTAGCGTTCATGCTGGCACCTGGACTGGAACGATATCAAACGACTGGACAGATGGAAATAACTGGAACGGTGCACCTGCCCCGCCAGTCGCCGGCGAGTTCTTGGATATTCGCAGCGACGGTTTTGTTACGTTTTTTCCTGTAATTACTGCGGGGCAAACGGCTTTTGGCGGCAACGTCCGAATGAATCCAGGATTTGGAGCTCAAACACCTTCGATAACAATAGACGGAGGAACTCTGAATGTTACGGATATCCGTGCTGGTGATGCCGGTCCTGGAGGCGCTGATATCATTATGAACAGTGGTGTGGCTAATGTTGCTCAATTTACTGCAGTCGGCAAAGACGTACCGGGCCGGCTTTTCATGAATGGTGGTGAATTTAATGCTGGCACCTTAGGCCTACCTAATTGGTTCGGAGGTACTGGCAGCGGCACTGGTAACGCCTTCATTGACGGCGGCAATCTCAACACCAGCGGGATCCTAATAGACTTTTTGGGTAACAGTCCAGCAAGTGGAATCGACTTTACTAAAGACCTCGCCGCTGGTGGTGGTTTGGTGACAGACACCCAAGACCTGTCGGATCCAGTGG
>JAJDEE010000437.1 GCA_029259975.1 Planctomycetota bacterium | reverse complement strand
AAGCCAAAATTTTGGAAGGTCTTTTCTAGCAGCTTCGCATTCCGTCGGACTTCTTTTTCGTGATCTTCGTAAGACACGTCCTCCGACTCGAGCAGTAAGTCGAGCGGCGGCAGCTCGTAGTCGAAATTGGTGTCCGATTGTTGTTGTTCGGCAGCCTCAAGCTGTTCGATGATTTCGTCCCGTGCGGTCTTTTTGCCCGGTTTTTTGATACGCAGTGCAGAAGCGAGCCGAGATTTAAGCCCGCCGACCGCTGCCGCAGCAGGCTCGTCGGTCGATTCTTCTTGCTTGTCAGCAAGGGTTTTAATTTTCAGCACCGGCGCAGCTTCCTGTTCGTCCTCCTCTTCCTCTTCGTATTCCCACTCGTCTTCGCCTTCCTCCTCCTCTTCGTACTCGTCGTCCTCGTATTCGTCCTCATCGTACTCGCCGTTTTCGTATTCGCCCTCTTCACCCTCCCCGAATTCCTCCTCAAGATCGGTTTCAGGACGCGCCTTACGACGTAGCAAAGGCGCCGGACCAAGATGCCCCAATGACATTAAGCCACGCCCCGAGACGACCGTCGTGACGGCGGCAAATTTAAGAATCAGATAATCGGTGCAAAGCAGCATCCCCGCCAGAAACACAGTCAATGCCAGAATGTATGCTCCTGCCGTAGCAAAATTCGACTCGAGCGCTGCATGCCCCATAGCACCCAAGTACCCGCCCGCGCCAATCACAGGCCCGGGAGTCGAATTCGGCAACGCCATCGTCGCCAACGTTGAAATCGCCAACAGCGAAGCCGCCCAACCAACCGCGCGCAGCACAGGCTGATCGATGACCCCTCGCCACAACAGCACGACCGCCATCGTCGCCAGCGAAGCGATCAAATAGTAGGCACCGATGCCAACACTCTCCAGCAGAAAGTGCGAAACGTACGCGCCTATCGGCCCACAGGCATTATTGAAAGTCGTCGGAGCCGGATAGATCAGCATGCCCGGTGGATCGGCAGCGTCGTAAGTCACCACCGCTATCGCCAACAAAACCGTTGCGGCCAGCAGCACGAGCGTGAAAAGATCAAATTTCAGATTGCGATTCTCGAACATGGATGTCCGTACGATCTCGGTATCTTGTCCGCAGCCGCCATCATGGCTGCTTGCCGACCGAATCGTTGGGCCCATCCGTGCCCAAAATGTTTTTCCGTAGGTGCCCGTCCTGGGTGTTAGTACGAGCCGCGATCGCAAAAAGTGCGTACACAGCCCGTGTAAATAGTTTCGGCAAACGCCGCCCAGAGAAATCAACATGCCGCCAGAACACGCTAACCCTTACCAGAGACGAACGATTGACAAAATCAACGTTGCCAGAAAAATCGCTATGAGCCGGCGAGCAGCTTGACCGCCCGGCCTAGCTCGGCAGGGTCGCCCCAACGAGGCTCTAGCGTAAGCCCGGTGGCGAGCAGCTGGTCGTATTTTTCTTTCACGCCATCAGTCATGTCGGTCTGAAAGATGCCGGGACGGACTTCGTAGACCTGGATGCCGTACTCGGCCATCCAGTTGGCAACCAATTGTGTCAAGAAATAAGGGCCTTTCAGCAGGGCCTTTCACTTTTCCATATTGGGTCAGCTGCGTGGAAAAGTCATTCGCCCTGGTTAATTCTCTGGCTGCATGCATTTGAGGAATGAGTGGTAGATTGCATGCTCTGTCTCGACGGGGCTTGGGGGGAGACTTTCTGGGATCGTTAGGTGTTGCTTAATCGATTCAATCGGCAGGTTTTTGGAGCCTGCAGCCTTATGGTCTTGCTGTCCTGTTGAGACTGTTCGAGAAAAGGCAATTCGTCGCAATCGGGCAGCTTGGATGTCCGATAAAGTGTGAATAGTGCCTTTTGAGAATAGGAGTAGTCTGGAGATAGCCTTTGAATGAGCTGCTTGGGAGGCTTTCTGCCAAGTTTGCTTGCCCCAGATCTCATAGGTCTATAGACTTGTAGTAGCTCAGCAGAAGGACGACACGTTGGTTTTTCGTTGGGCTACGTGTGTGGTCTACTTCGTTCGGTGAAGTAGCCAGCGCGGTTCCGCGGAACGGAGAGAATGCATGGCTAGCTCGGAACCCCGCCTGTCATCCGGCGACGGAACGGGAGAGGTGTACGATGTACCTACTGTTTCGGAACCTACTGTTTCGGGACCTATTGTGCTGCCCCCCACTGGAACTACCGCTGATCCTCTCGACCCTTCGGCAGAGCTTCCCATTCAAAGCGCGGTGCAGGCAATTGCCCCAGGCTCTCACGAAGCTAAAGGGGAGTATGTACGCCAGCGAGCCGGTGATGGCCACGACACGTTGCCGCCGTTGATTTCGGTCGGCGATATGATTCTTGAGGCACCGGCTTGGTTATTTAGCGCTGCACTGCATATGATTGCAGTCATCATCTTGGGGCTGCTCTTTATTGTCCCCGAACACTCCATCGAACTCTTGTTGCGTTTGGACGACCAAGACGGATTTGAAGAGCTGAGCGGTAGCGAGTTCGATCTCGACCTTGATGTGCCGGAGGAATCGGCGGATGCGAGTTTGGAGGTTCAAGAACTGCCTGCGTTTGAAGATCCTATGCTCGTCGATCCAACGGAGGTTCAGCCACTCGTGCTGGAAACCGAATCGCTCGAAATTGCGACGCCCATACGAATGGCGCTGTCAGGTCGCTCGGAAGGAATGCAACAAAAGCTGCTCGAAGCTTACGGCGGGACAGGAGCAACGCAACGCGCGGTGATGAATGCGCTGAGGTGGCTCCAGAGGAATCAGACGAGCCGAGGCTTGTGGAGTTTGGCCGGCGCTTACAAAGATGGCGCCAGAATTGAGAACCGCGAGGCGGCTACGGGATTGGCTCTCTTGGCTTTTCAGGGAGCCGGGTATACGCCCAACGATGATCCTCAACATGAATTCACGAAGGTGACTTCAAAAGCTTGGCGAGCTTTGTTGCAAAAGCAAAACGAAACAGGCGATTTTTTTCAAGACGGCCGTAGCGGCACAAGTCAGCTCTATTCACAAGCGATCTGTACGATAGCCCTTTGCGAGCTGTATGGCATGACGCAGGACAGCCGCTACCGCGAACCGGCACAGCGGGCGATTGATTATTGCGTTCGCGTTCAATCATCGGAAGGTGGTTGGCGGTATTATCCGGGGTCTGACAGCGATCTCTCAGTGACGGGCTGGTTTGCGATGGCAATGCAAAGTGCGAGGATGGCAGGCCTAGAAGTGCCGTCGCCTACGTTAATGCGTATCAGTGGCTACCTCGACTCGGTCGGCAGTCGTAGAGGAGTTTTCTATAGCTATCGACCTGTCAATGAAGCTACGGCAAGCATGACTGCCGAGGGACTGTTGTGCCGGCAGTATTTGGGATGGTCTCAATCGGACGACCGATTGCGAAGCGGTGCCAATTATCTCATCAAAAACCTCCCGACCTGGAAAAAGGGCGATCGCGACGTTTACTATTGGTATTACGCTACTCAAGTTTGCCATCACATGGAAGGCAAATATTGGCGAACATGGAATGATGCCATGAAGGTCGTCTTGCCAAAGCATCAAGAGCAAGCAGGCCGCGAACGCGGGAGCTGGGATCCGAAAGACGACGAATGGGGCAACGAAGGGGGACGGCTGTTCGTGACGTGCCTTTCGACCTTCATGCTCGAAGTCTACTACCGCCATCTGCCCATCTATAAAGCAGATATTTTAAGTAGCGGTCTTTGACGTCTTTTTACTCGTGTTACCTCCTCAAACTGAAAACAGACAAAGAATTTCACCACGGAGCCACAGAGAACACGGAGCCACAGAAAACTTAGCGCGGCAAAGTCGCAACCAAAACATGGGAAATCTCACGCAAAGGCGCGAAGACGCAAAGAAACAGAAAAAGAAACTCAAAACCTCTTCTCCAATCCCTAATTGGACTTGGAGATCGCGATTTATCCACGAATAGCGATAGGCCCCCGTCTTTGCGGCTTAGCGCCTTTGCGTGAGTCTTTTTTTATTGGATCCCCTCAAAACCATTTGTTCGGTGCGAAGATTTTGACCGTTAGTAACACGGAGTATTTTTCATCGAGGAGTCTTT
>JAJDEE010000436.1 GCA_029259975.1 Planctomycetota bacterium | reverse complement strand
AGCCAAGTCGACCGATGTTGTCTCGCTGGCAAATGTCGCATTAACAGGGCTGTTCGAGGGAACACAGGTCGACGCAGGGGCGATTTTGCTACGCAAACGCGACGACAGCGGTGAACGAAGCGGCGACGAGCTAGAAGTCGTTGCCTCGCGCAGCGATAGCGAACACTCCTACCACCGCGTCTCGCCTTTCCTAACTTCTACGGTACTCCGCGAAGGCCAAGCAGTGATGGCCCGCAACGTCATGGACGACAGCAACCTTGGCAATCGTGATAGCCGTGGCGAAATTCTCGCGACCAGTGTCATCTGTGCACCCATTCGCCAATCAGGCGATATCTCCGGGCTTGTACATCTCTACACGACCGATCCCGATCAGACCACCGATCCAGAGGACCTGGAATTCACATTGGCCGTGGCCGATACGGTCGGTGTTGCCCTAGAAAACTTGAACAAACGTCAAGTGTTGGCTGAGAATCTGAACCTTGCGCGAACTGAAAATGTCTCGCTACGCGAGAAATTAGGCGTGCAAAGCGAAATTATCGGGTCGAGCGACGTGATGAAACATGTCGCCGAGCAAATCGCCCGCGCCGCACCGAGCCGAGCGACCGTGCTGGTCCGTGGTGAAAGCGGGGTCGGCAAAGAGCTAGTCGCACGCGCCGTTCACTATTCCAGCCCACGGGCCAAAGGCCCTTTTGTTTGCCTTAATTGTGCAGCACTTTCCGAAACACTGCTCGAAAGCGAGCTGTTCGGTCACGAAAAAGGGGCTTTCACCGGCGCGACCGATCGTAAAATGGGCAAGTTCGAGCAGTCGGACAAGGGCACGCTGATGCTCGACGAAATTGGCGAGATGAGCCAGTCGGTCCAAGCCAAGTTTTTGCGTGTGCTAGAAGGCCACCCCTTTGAGCGGGTCGGCGGCGCTCAGGCAATCAAGGTCGACGTCCGGGTGATTGCCGCCACCAACCGCGACCTCGAAAAAGATGTCGCCGAGGGGAAATTTCGCCGCGATCTCTATTTCCGCTTGCACGTCCTAGAAATCCTTGTCCCCGGCCTTCGCAAACGGCCCGAAGACATCCCCGAGCTGGCCGAATTTTTTCTTCGGCGGTTTAGCGACGAAACCGGTCGCAATCTCAAAGGCTACACGCCGCGAGCCATGGAGCAACTGCTGCGATACCGTTGGCCGGGCAATGTGCGCGAGCTAAAAAACGTGGTCGAACGTGCAGTCGTGTTAGCGACAGGCGAGTATGTCGATCACGAAGATCTCGTGCTATCGAGACTTAAAACAGCCGGCGAAACCGAAGGTGGTGGCGAGCCTTCAGCCCTCGCCAAAGAGTACGAACCACTGTCGCTAGCCGACATTGAGCGTGATCACATTCTCCGCACTCTGAACTCGACCGGCTGGAACAAAAGCCGAGCGGCGGGAATCTTAGGCATCGAACGGTCGACTCTCGACCGAAAGATCCGACGGTACGAGCTAGCGGGGCAGAAGCCGTAGGGTTGTACTGCTGCGCAGCGACTTCCGTCGACAGCTATTAAAATCGCTTCGATCCGGTGATGGTAGCAATTTTCGACAAAGCGATTGACACAACTCGCCGACGGCCCCTATGCTATGTACTGCATAGCTTGTGACGTCTATCGAAAGGGCTGAGTCATGAAAATCGAACGTGAATTGATGCGAGGGGCGGGGCCGACGGCCGTGCTACAGTTGCTGTCGGCTGGCGAAAAGTACGGTTACGAGCTGGTCGAGGCACTCAGCCGTCAGACCGACGGCGTGCTGGCGATGGGTCAGTCGACTCTGTACCCGATGCTTTATAACCTCGAAGCCAAGAAGCTGCTCAAGTCGCGGATCGACAAAACGGGGCCACGTCCACGGCGTTACTATCGGCTCACCCGCAAGGGCGAACGTAAGCTGGCCACCGACACCAAGCAATGGCAAGCCGTCTTCGCGGCAATGCGTTCGCTCGGCATCGCTCCCCAAAGTCCAGCAACCCAGACGGCAACGTCAGGAGGTGCGTGATGGCATTGATTGCAGAATCCTTCTGGCGGAGGCTTAGATTTACTCCGCTGAGTGACCTCTTTTGTGGCCAATTGAATGGCCGGCTCGACTGGCGTTTTCTCGTTGCCGAAGCCAACTTGCCTGCGGAGATTGCTGATACGATCTCGCAAGTCGTCCACAAAACACGTCTTTGGAATGGCGAACGGGGCGATGTCGCTCAAGAGCTGATTGCGCATTTTCAAGATGGCCTCGAAACGGGCCGTCCTGCAAAGCAGCTTGCGGAAGAGTTTGGCGACGTCGCCCAAGCAGCAAAACTGATACGGCGAGCAAAGCGGCGCGGTCGACCAATCTGGTGGCAGACGCTGCGCGCCGGTTGTTGGTTCGTCGGCTGCTTTTTCGTGATTTACGCGTTACTTGCGATCTACATGCTGTGGGAACGCCCCACGCTCGACACCGACTATTTGGCGGTGATCAATCGCCGCGTTGATGCCCAAATTCAGGCCGAAGCAGCATGGCCGCACTACCGCAAGGCGATGTTGGCTCTCGGGTGTCGTGATGCCCAGCTGCCGAAGGGACCACTTCTAGGCTCTTGGTATCAAACCGACATTGCCGCACTGCTTGATGGTATTACTGAAGATATCGGCTCCAGCGAAGAGACGAATGAAAAAGACCCGACACTACGCGAGTTTCTTAAAAAACACCAATCACAACTTGCCGAGCTTCGAGAAGCGACAATAGAGCCGCGTCTTGGATTTCGCATTGGGCGATCTTACCAGTCGGAAGACGCTGAGCTACTTGGCACATGGGTAGACGACACTCCCAGCGGCGAACCGCCTGAACTGATCAGTATTCTCCTGGGGCATGTCCAGATCCTCAGTCGTGCGGGAATTTTGTTAGTGTCCGATGCGGTGCTTGCCGCCGAATCGGGCGACGTCCAACGTGCCTACGACAACTTAACCGCCAGCCTCCGTGTCGTACGGCACGTACAGGACGAGCCCTTCCTCGTTTCGGGAATGGTCTCGCTTGGCACTGAATGGACGCTGCTCGACGTCATAGAGGATATCCTCCGCGATCATCCCGAGCTTTTTTCTGACGAGCAGCTTGCTACTCTTGCACATCGCATTTCAGCCATTGAGCCGCCGGTTGACTCTTGGTTCGAGTCCGAACGGCTATGGACGCTTGATGTGATGCAACGCATCTACGGTAATAGTGGCCGTGTTACGTACAAAGGTGCGATCTACCTTAGCCATCTTGCTGAAGTTGTAGGTACTATAGCGGGCCGAGCTAACGAGCAGATACTGGTTGGCATAGGCCTGCCCGCGATCAACCAACTGGTGGCCTCACGTGATGAACAGCTTGCCATGCACAACGAGATCTGGCAGCAAGAGCAGACCAATCGCTCGAAACCGCTCTGGCAACTCTCCGACCAAGAGCGTCCTGGTGACCTGCTCTCAGGCTCTCAATGGAAACGATTGAAGTATATGCCGCTCGGGCTGCTAGTACCGGCAACTGCTGCTTTCCGAATGGATACCGAACGCAATGCCGGCCGTCGCGAAGGCGCTCTCATTGGCATCGCCTTGGAACTCTATCGCCGCGAACAAGGCGGGCTGCCCGAGACACTGGAACAGCTTTCGCCCCGCTGGCTGCCTGAGCTACCGATCGACCGCATCAACGGCGGGCCGCTGGAATATCGGACTTCGGAAGCAGGCGTTGTCGTTTACAGCCTTGGCACCGATACCGACGACGATCAAGGCCGACCACTGGAAGGAACTGCACGTTACGAGGTTGGACCACCCAGCCCAAACGACGAAGACATCCGCCACGACGGCGACTGGGTGCTTTGGTCGACGTTGAAAACAATCGTGGAATAGGCTTCTAGCCTGTGAGTCTTGTGCTCTCTTTACTTACAGGCTGGAAGCCTATTCCACGGGGGCGTACGATTATCACACTTACAACGATTGCCTGCTTTACTTTGTGTGCTTGTCGTCTTGGCAAGCAATCTCTTTTGTGGCATCGCTGCTGCCAATAACCCATACTTGCCCAGCAACTCACCCCGTAGGATAGGCTTCTAGCCTGTCAGTCAGTCGCACCTTTTTCACGGACAGGTTAGAAGCCTGTCCTACGGAATAACGCAAGGAAACAAGAGTATGGCTACCGTCGCTGAAGCTGCTACCGACCAAGATAATGCACTTTCGTGCCTGACGATCAATCCGCTGCTATTTACCGCAGTCAAAGACTCGGTCGAAAACGCCTTGTCGATGTGCGATACCAAAATCCGCTGCGTCGGCGTTTCGGCGATGCCAACGAAAGAATCGGGCATGATCACGGGCATGATTGGCGTCCACGGCAAGGTATCGGGCTTCATCAGCGTGAACATGGCCGAGCGATTTGTTATTCGAGCTGTCGAAGGTTTGCTGCAAGAACAATTTGGCAAACTCTGCTCGCAAGTGATCGACGGAGCCGGCGAAATCACCAACATCATCGTCGGGGGCGTCAAATCGGCCCTCGGCAAAAGCGATTTTGGCTTCTCGCACATCACCGTACCATCGGTCATTGTCGGCCAAAATTTCACGATCGCCTACGCACCAGGACTTCAGTACCTCACAGTCACATTCGAGCATGTCGACGCTGACGCAATCCGACTCGAAGATCGCATGTTGCACGTCAGCATGTCGTTGCTGACGCTGTAGCCCTCGGCTCCGCCGGGGGATGAACCCACGGCAGGAAATTGCCATCATCACTTTGCCACAATCGTAATCCCCCCGCAGAGCGGGCGGCTACCATTATTCGTCTGCTGCTCGCATCCACGGGGTGATCGTCGGCTCGAAGTCGCATAGCTCGTCTTCGTTGAAGTAGAGCGCAATCTCTCGTGCTGCCGACTCGGGGCCATCCGACCCGTGGACGAGATTCATTTGCTGGCTCGAACTAAAATCGCCGCGAATCGTACCGGGAGCTGCTTTTAAGCCGTTGGTAGCGCCTAGCATCTCGCGAACAACGAGAATCGCGTCCAGCCCTTCCAAAACCGCCGCGACGACCGGGCCACCGGTGATAAAACCTTCGAGGTTCGGATACCAGCCCTTGTCGACATGCTCGGCGTAGTGCTGCTTGGCTAGCTCAGGCGTGATGCGGAGCATCTTCATCGCCACAAAGTTAAGCCCCTTGGCCTCAAACCTCGAGACGACCTCGCCCATCAGGCGGCGCTGAACACAGTCGGGCTTCAAAATGATAAAAGTGCGTTGCATGGTAGTTGTTGGTAGTACGTGGTGGGTGTGGGAAGAAAAGGGCGATTGTAGAGAGGCAAGAGTCGAGTGGCAAGAGTCGAGAGCCCGATAGCTTGGCGAGAGGTAAAGTCGAGAAAACTACGTGATCGTGACAGATATACAAAAATGAACCACGACGACACGACGGACACAACGCAAAGCAACTCGTTGTGCCCGTCGTGTCGTCGTGGCTCATTTATCTTTTTACATCTAACTGAACGGTCAAAAAGAACGTTGCATTTCGTGCGTCCCCCCGTTTTTGCCTCTGGACTCTCGGCTCTTGACCCTGGACAATCCAGGCATGGCAATTCTCGGGGCTCATATGTCGATCGCTGGCGGCTATTTCAAGGCGGTTAATGCTGCGCAGGCAGCTGGTTGCGACTGTGTGCAGGTGTTTACCAAAAATAACAACCAATGGCGTGCCAAGCCAATCACTGACGAAGATGTCGAAAAGTTTCGCTCCGCTCTCGACGAGCATCGCATCAAGCACACGATCTCGCACGATTCGTATCTGATCAATCTGGCCAGTCCCGACGACGAGCTGTGGAAAAAATCGATTGATGCGTTTGTGATCGAACTCCAACGAGCCGAAATGCTCGGCATTCCGCATGTGGTCGCCCACCCAGGCGCATTTACTTCGAGCTGCGAAGAGGCCGGCCTCAAACGAATTGCCCTCGGGCTAGACGAGACGCATCGACAAACCAAGGGCTGCGCAGCGCAATGTTTGTTGGAAACCACGGCCGGACAAGGCTCGAATCTTGGTTGGAAGTTCGAGCATCTGGCCGAAATCCTCGAGATGACCAGCGACCCCGACCGCCTGGGCGTCTGTTTTGATACGTGTCACGTTTTCGCTGCCGGCTACGCGATGGACACCGAAAAAAACTACAAAGCCACCATGCGCAGTCTGAACAAGACCGTCGGAGTAAAACAGGTCCAGGCCTTTCATCTGAACGACAGCCTCCGCCCCTTTGGCTCGCGCAAAGATCGCCACGCCGCGATTGGCAAAGGCGAGATGGGTCTGGAACCGTTCCGGTTTTTGCTCAACGATCGCCGGTTTCGCAAAGTGCCGATGTACCTTGAAACCCCCAAAGAAGACGACCAAGGTCGCAACATGGACGTGGTCAACCTGAAAACATTACGCGGGCTTATCAAGACCTAGCCTGGAGACACCTGTCAGGCCGAAGTTTTCCATGAGCGAACACATCGCCGCTTTTCAAGATTCTTGATTCGGGAAGCATCGATTCATCCGGTATGTCCACCACGTCACAAAAAAGGTAGCCGTTCACGGTCCTAGCTTGAACAGAGTCTCACGCAAAGGCGCGAAGGCGCTAAGCAAGGAAGAAAGGAAAGGAAATCATGCAAAGACACAAAGACAGCAGTGGAGAATAGATAATGGTTACTGGACTACGTTTCGTTGTTTTTGGTGGATTTCTCCCTTTGCGCCTTCGCGTCTTTGCGTGAGTTTTCATTTTTCCGTGAACGGTTACCAAAAAAGTTATCGCCCTGCCGGCCGTAGCGGACTGTGCGCTAACACAAACCGTTTTTCACCCGCCGTCGCAAAACGCACGGTCGCGCGGCGGTTTTTGCCGGCACCCGAGAGGGCGACGATTTTGCCAAGGCCGTGTTCGGGGTGCCTGACGGCCATGCCTTGCGCAAAGGCGTCGGGCGAAACGTGGTCGGTTGGCTCGGCTCGTGTTCCTGATAGCTCTGCTGCGGTGGTAACTTGTGCGGCGGTGACTTGGTAGTTAGTGGTCGGCTCCGCGTTCATCGCTTCGACGTCGAACGTTTCGTCGTCGAAGATCTGTTCGTCTTCGCTGCATTCATTGGCTAAGGGGTCTGATTCCCATGCGGGATCGGACCAGTCTGCGGCTGGTAGCGACGCTTGGGTTAGCTCGATTTCTTCGCGGGGCATTTCCATCAGGAACGAACTGGGGACGGTAAACCGGCGCTGGCCGCGAAAGTCTCGCTGGACGGCGTAGCTGAGTTGCAGCTCTTGTTCGGCGCGGGTGATGCCGACGAAGGCTAGGCGACGCTCTTCTTCGATTTCAGACTCATCGCTAGTGCTGCGTTCGTGAGGGAGCAAGCCATGCTCGACGGCGATGAGGTAGACGACGGGGAACTCTAGGCCTTTGGCGGCGTGTAGCGTCATTAGCGTGACCTTGTCGTTGTCGTCTTCCCAGCCGTCGGTTTCGTTGACGAGCCAAGCGTTTTCGAGATACGTTTCTAGATGGCCACCGCCCGGGTTGGCTTCGTCGAATTGGCGGGCGTCGGTCAGTAGCTCTTCGATATTCGCGAGACGGTTGAGATCTTCTTCCGTGTCGCCTTCGCTAAGGTGGTCGTGGTAGCCCGACTCGCTCAGAACGGTGCCGAGGATTTCTTCCATGTCGCCATCGGCTAGGTCGCCTAGCTTGTCGGCTAGTGAGACATAGACTGCGACTTTTTTGGCGGAGCGCGCAGCGATGCCATCGATTTGCGTTGCTTCGCGGGCGGCGTCGAGCAGCGTGAGTCCGTAATGGTAGGCGTGATCCGTGAGACGATCGACCGTTTTGCGACCGATGCCGCGCACTGGGGTGTTGATCGTGCGAATAACGGCTTGATCGTCGCGCGGGTTGTTCATCAGCTGGCAGTAGGCCAAAACGTCTTTGATTTCTTTGCGACGATAAAACTCTTGCCCGCGAATCATCTGGTAAGGAACGCCCGTTTCGCGTAACGCACGTTCCAGCCCGCGCGACAGCGCATTGACGCGGTAAAAAATCGCGACATCGCTCGCCTTGCGCTTCCCGGTGCCGATGGCGGTGGCGATCTGGGTGGCGATGCTCGAGGCTTCGTCGTCTTGCGTTGCGTACTCGACGAGGCGGACAGATTGGCCTTCCTCGTTGTCGGTAAACAGGGCCTTTTTCTTGCGGCGGAGGTTGTGACTAATGAGCTTGTCGGCGACTCGCAAGATGCGCTGGGTGCTGCGGTAGTTTTGTTCGAGCCGCACGACTTTGACTTTGGGGTAGTCGGTCTCGAACTGCAAGATGTTCTTGATGTCGGCGCCGCGCCAGCCGTAGATCGACTGGTCGGGATCGCCGGTGACAGCCAAGTTGGGGTAATCGACCGACAGGGCGCGGAGCATCACATACTGCACATGATTGGTATCTTGATATTCGTCGACCAAGATGTAGCGATACCGCTCGTCGAGCGAGGCGCGGACTTCGGGGTTGTCGTAGAGTAGCTGGGCGATGTGCAGCAGCAAGTCGTCGAAGTCGACGGCAGACGAAGCAATTAGGCGCTTTTGATAGGCGGGATACACTTCGGCAACGATGTGGCTGAGCGGGCTGCCGAC
>JAJDEE010000435.1 GCA_029259975.1 Planctomycetota bacterium | reverse complement strand
ATGGTAGCCGCCACAGCGACCCGCCCGGCTTCGCCGCGTGGTGTACTCCCAAATGGGTTGTCGTGAGCGGCCCACGCGTCAGCCCCGACCAACAAATCACCGTCGACTCCTACCAGCAAATCGGCGCCCAAATCCTCCACACCGCCAACGTCGGCGCCGTCGAATTTACGCTCAACCAACAAGGCATCAAAGTCGCGCAGTTCATCGAAGAACGATAAATGCTCGTAACTTGCGAGGCCATTTGCACTTACATACTTTCTCCGAATCACTATCGCTCGCGCTATTGCATCTTGCTTCGATAGAGTACGTCGCGCACTTTTGCTAGAGTACGTGGAAATTATTTTGCATGAGACACACCTCCACTGTAGACTGATTGCACCGCCACTTTCTTGTCGGAGGATTGTATTGCAGCATCGTTGGTCTCTATTCGTATTGATAATGTTGATCTGCTTGCTAAGCGGCTCAGGACTCGATGCGCATACGACGGCGATTGCCACCACCGGGGCCAGTGCCGCAGGAGTGCCATCGGCAACGTGGGGTGAACTAAGCTCCATCGCGCTCAATAATTCTGGCGCTGTGGCATTCACCGCCAAACTCCAACACGGCGGCAGCATTGCTTCGGACAACGACAGCGGCGTTTGGTTGTTCGGCAGTACCGGTGGCTCTTTGCTAGCGCAAACCGGTACCGGAAATGTCCCTGGCATCGCGAACGCCAATTTTTCTGTTTTTAGTAATGCCTCACTTAGCGATTCTGGCGAGATTTTCATTGCCGGAACTCTTGAGACAGGTGCGAACGGCGTCACCACGAGTAACAATCATGGCATCTGGGGTTTCGGAGCGGTAGACAATTCACTGTTGGCTCGAACCGGATCTGGCAATGTGCCTGATGTGCCAAATGCAAGCTTCTCGGAATTTAATAACGTGCTGGGTGGCGCAGAAATGACGATCGCTGGCGATGGTCGATTCCCACTAGTAGGGAGCTTAGCGATAGGCGCTGGCGGCGTGCTAACGAGCAATAACCGCGGACTGTGGAGTTTTTCATCAGGTGGTGCGACGCTCGTCGCGCGTAAGGGCAGCCTCAACGTGCCCGGCTTGCAAGGCGCAAGTTTCAATAACTTTGTCCAGCCGGCAGTGAACTCCAACAACCAACTCGCCGTTTTCGCCTCGTTGAAAACTGGCGGCAGCGTGACAAGTAGCAATGCGTTGGGGATCTGGCGATATTCTGGCGCTAGCGGCGAACTGCTGGCACGCTCGGGCGTGAGCAATGTTCCTGAAGTATCTGGAGTCGATTTTTCGCAATTTGATTTGCCACGAATAAATGATGCTGGCCAAGTGGTGATCGGTGCCTCGCTTTCGAATAGCGAACAAGGAATTTGGCTCTACACAGAGGTGACAGGCGTACTGCTGGCGATGACTGCCAACGGAAATGTACCAGATGTCTCCGGCGCTAATTTCGAGGACTTCGTAAACACGGCAATTAACAACGTAGGCCAAGTACTCGTCAACGCCGAACTCGAAATCGGTGCCGGCGGAGTGACCTCAGAGAATGGCAAAGGCTTGTGGCTGCTCAGCGGTGCCGAAAGTCTGATCGCGCGCACCGGCAGCGGGGACGTGCCCGAGGTGCCAGCTGCAAATTTTGCAGGCTTCCAAACAAATGCTCTCAACGAAAATGGTCGGGTCGCGTTTGCTGCTGACTTGCAACTTGGCGTCGGCGGAGTCGATAGCTCGAACGACAGCGGGATTTGGATCGTCGATCCGCTGGGCGAATCGTGGTTGGTTGCGCGCGAAGGCGATCAGCTTGCCGGGCGGACGATTGCTACGCTCGATTTTCTCGGTGATGACGCTGGCCAATCGAGCGGATTCAACGACCTCGGCGAACTCGCTTTTCAAGCGACTTTTACCGACGGCGACAATGGCTTGTTTCTGTTTCGACCCTATGCCGCAGATTTCGACCGCGACACCGATGTCGATGCCGACGACCTAGCAGTGTGGGAATCCGCGTTCGCCGCTACGTCCACCGCCGATGCCGACAAAGACGGCGACACCGACGGGTCCGATTTTTTGGTCTGGCAACGCGAAGCTGGCAGCGGCGCGGTCTCGGCGCCGATAACTACTCTTGTCCCTGAGCCTGCGAGTTGGTTGTTGTTTCTTGTGGGATTGCTGAGCATGTGTCAACTCGCCCCTCACTGTCGTAAGTGATAAATCCGCTATAGTTGGCACTCCGGCGATCCGTTGGATCGCAGTTATTGGTTTCCTGATCACCTTCTGACCTCCCCTCCACGCCTCCCCAATGCTTACTCGACGCGAAGCTTTGACCGCGGGTGCTGCGTTGCTCGCCACTACCCTGCCCTCGCCGTTGCTTGCTGCAAGTCGTCCAAGACGCGGCGAGCGCGTGTCTGTCCACGACGGGCGTGTACGGCTTTGCGATGGTCGGTGGCTTAGTTACCGCGAATACGGGCAGAACACCGATGGTCCGCCGGTCTTTTATTTTCACGGCACGCCGGGTTCGCGATTAGAACTTGGCTTGTGCGACATCGAAACGTGCGCAATGGGTACG
This sequence comes from Planctomycetota bacterium, assembly GCA_029259975.1. Taxonomy (GTDB): domain Bacteria; phylum Planctomycetota; class Planctomycetia; order Pirellulales; family Lacipirellulaceae; genus Bythopirellula. Next base: position 3,133 of record JAJDEE010000435.1, on the reverse strand, counting down.
CGTGTGTTCGCCATCGATCGCCCAGGCCTGGGACGCTCCAGCTACGACTGCAATCGCCGCATCACCGATTGGCCCAACGATGTCGAGCAACTTGCTGCGGCACTGGGCTACGCCGACACGCCGTTCGGTATCATTGGTCTCTCTGGTGGCGCGCCTTACGCAGCGGCCTGCGCTTACAAAATACCGCATCGGCTGACGCATGTTGCGATTGTTTCGGGGCACGCGCCGATGGGAGCTTGCGGTACCTGTCCAGGAAATCAAGACGACATGATCGAGCTGATCGATCGCCGACCACGACTTGGCAAGCTGGCTTTCGAACTCATTGGCCATCGCCTCGACCGTAAGCCCGACAAGCTCATCCAAAAAATCAGCAAAAAGTGGTCTGCCGAAGATAGAAAGCTGATCCTATGCAACCAAAAACATTACCGCCAACTGATCGCCAACCTGCGCGAATCGACGCGCTGCGGCCCCGCAGGCTTGATCAAAGACATCCGCCTGTTGGCCGGTTGCTGGGGCTTCTGCGTGAGTGACATCGCTGGCGTACCTGTTTCAATTTGGCAAGGCGGCTGCGACCCAATCGTCACGTCCTCAATGGGACAATATTTTCAGCGGCAAATCGCCGACAGCGAACTGATCATCGACTCGCATGCTGGACATGTGACGATGTTTAAGTGGCATGCTCAAGAAATTCTTTCGCGCTTTATGGGGTAGGATACAGGACGGCGATTCTGCCTGGTTGGGCGAGCAGCAGTTGAGAATTTACCTGATGGCGAAAGAATTGCTTAAAAATTAACCACGACGACACGACGGACACAACGTAAAATCTACGTTGTGTCCGTCGTGTCGTTGTGGTTTACTTCGTTTGTGGAAAAAATGGATGTCGGCTGGGGCAGGTAAATACCTATCTGCCGCTCGCCTTGGATGTCGCAATACCCTTCTTCTCTGCGGCAGGGCAAGCTACATTTCGATAGCAAATTCCCACTCTACCAACTAGCCGGTAGTTGTTGATCGCACGCATGCAAAAGATTTTACCGCTTCACAGGCACAGGCACAGGCGCGGGCTGAAAACCTAGCACGGTAAGCAGCTGTGCTTGCATCACCTCGGCCATTGCCTGACGGCGGTGGGCTTCGCTGCAGGTCCAGTGGCTACGGACCCGTTGGGTGGCTTTTTTAGCTGATTTTTTAACCCGTTCAATAGGCATCGTATGTTCCTCATCTGTTACGAAGGATTGCTGCCCCTCGGATAGAAGTTAGGAGGCTGTACGGAGCTACGAAAAGAAAGGTTCGTGGAATTTATTAGGCAAGAAAATTTAGCCGCAGATGAACGCAGATGGTGCTTGAATAGGAAAAAACTATCTGCGTTCATCTGCGTTCATCTGCGGCTTTTTCCCTGTCAACGGATTGCGAGGCGAATCGTACACTCCGAAATCTGTGAAGAAGTGCCGTTTGGCGAAGCGGTAGGCCCAGCTTTTTTCGGGGATCTCATGGGCGGCACTCGATTGCGAGGGCTGCGGCGCCAATGCTAGCAGCTCGTTGCTGGCGGTTTTGCGGGCGGTGGTATCCCTAGCGCCGTGTAGCACGGTCAACTCATGCAGTAAGTCGGGACGCTCCAGCACGATGCAACCACGCGTATGCGAAGCAGCTAGCTCGCGAAAGTCGGTAAGGAACTGCGAGTTATTAAAAGTGTCAGCGAGGGGGCGATCGTCGTAGATCGACTCTTTGGCGAACTGCACGATCGGGCACGGTTCGATATCGCCCCATGGCGAGATGTGATGCGTAAACCCTGTCGCCGCCGGGCAGAGTGCTTGCCCGTCGGCATCGTAGTAGGCGTCGATAATCGCGATTGGCTTTTTCACTCGCATGTCGACGACAAACTGCCGGATGCGCAGTTGATCTGCAGGCGAAAGCGCCAAGTCGGCCGACGGTTGGGGGCCGATTGGGCGGTAGGTGTGAAACCACATGTACAGCACACCCAGGTCGATCAGGCGATCGACCCACGCTTCGTTGACGATGTCGTCAATGTTGGTTTTGCAAACGCTGGTGCAAACGCCCGTGACGACGTTGTTGCGAGCGCAGTTGCGAATGCCCTGCATCGTTTTGTTGAGCACTTCGGCCCCACCGCGGCGCTGGTCGCTAACGATTTCAGTCCCTTCGACACTAATCAGCGGAGTCACATTTCCCAGGCGACGTAGCTCCGCCGCGATATCCGTAGTAATAAAATGACCATTGGTAAACACCTGAAAATAACAATCGGGATGCCGACGAAAAATTTCCAAAATATCGACGTGCATAAATGGCTCGCCGCCGACGATGCCAAAGAAAAAATTGCCTTGCTCGTTCGCTTCGCGGATGACGCGTGAGAGGGCGTCGACCTCGATTTTTTCTTGCTTCGCCGCCACGTCGACCCAGCAACCTTGGCAACGTAGGTTGCAGCTATTGATGATCGAGATGTAAAGAAACGGCGGAAAGAAGTCGCCCCGCCGGAGTCGCTGCTTGTGTTTTTGGATCGCCCGCGCGCCCTTGAACGCAAAGTTATACGACAGCTTCCAAAGCAGGCGCAGGTCGGTTTCGGTCAGCAGGCGTTTGGCGTAACGGAAGTACATATTCAGCAATTTAGCTCCACCACTTGTGGGGGGAAAGGGGCACAGAAAGTAAGTAAAGTGGCCATTTATAGACAAATCGCCACATTTTCTTGCCCGCCAATTGTAGCATCGCTTGCGACACCGGCCCCGATGTGCATAAAATCAGGGTTCGTCGGCGATCGTGTCGGCAGACCCTCCAACCCCGGAGCCTTCTGGCTCGCATGACACTTCAAGTGGACCGTCAGCGGTTAGCTGATGCTCATCATAAGGTCCGTTCGCAGCTTCTTGGCGAACGCACTCCTGCTGGACACTGGGTCGGTGAACTTTCGAGTTCGCCCCTCTCGACGGCTACCGCGATTAGTGCGCTAGTGCTGGCCGAGCAAAGTGGCACCAGCAGCGGCCTGCCTGCGTTTACGCCGGGCGAAGAGCCTTCGCGCGTCGACGAAATCTATCGTAACGATCTCAGCGAGCTAATCATCCAATCGATCCAATGGCTCGCCCGCCAACAAAACGACGATGGCGGCTGGGGAGATACCAGCCGCAGTAAGTCG
>JAJDEE010000434.1 GCA_029259975.1 Planctomycetota bacterium | reverse complement strand
AAAAACAAGGGAAGAACGCTAATCTTCGCTAATCTGCACTAATCGTATTAGCGAAGATTAGTGCAGATTAGTGTTCCAAATTACAGCTACTGCTCTTTCTTTTCCATGGAATTTGGAACTACTGAAATTGTAAAGTTCTAGGTCGGTAAGCTAACATTATTCAGCACTAATCAACTAGCGCCTAGCGCCCAACAACTAGCGCCTACCCCGTCAAATCTAACTCGCTGCCGCTTTGTCCTGTAGGATCCTTTACCTGGCGCGGAGGTTCGGACTCTTGGGACTGTTCTTCTGTTGGTTTTTGGTGCTGTGTGTCGCCTTCCCACAGTTTTCGTCCGTCGGCATCGCGTTCTGAGGGGCCTTCGTCGCTTTCGGTTTGGCCGATGCCGGCCGCTTTTTCTGCTTTCGTATCATTCTCCACCTGCCGCTGCGAATCGCTGGAGCTTTTTTTGGCTTGCTCCGTTTCGCTGCCGGCAGTTTGCGACAACGGAGCACCTGCAGCACTCCCTACGATTCCGCTAAAAGGACCAATGCTCATAGTTCAGACTCCTTGGTATTCCAGGGTCAAACTGTTTAATGGCGAATGATGATGTGATGTAACCATCGCGAATAAAGAGCGCGTATCGTAGTTCGTTATTCGTTCTCCCGTCCCTTACGGTCGGGGTTCGCCATTCGTGATTTGTCATTCGTGCTTCGTGATTCTCTATTGTCTCCCCCAACTGGGCCAGCTCGGCAGCTTACGTTCTGCTTTGCGTGGTTCTACGGTCGGTGGTGCTGTTGTCGTATTGGTTTGCCATTGTTTGAGAAAATTATTGATACCCGGCAGGGCCTGCGTACTCACCTGCGGGGCCGATAAGGTGCCGCCGACGGTCATTTGCATCGTCTGTTCCCCCAAGCGATTGACGACGTTCTTTACAAAGGGCAGACGGATCTCGTTACGTCCCACAACGGTATGGAAATCGAGATTCAATTCCTGATCAAAGTTTGTTTCGCCTCGGCCTAACAGGCTGACGGCATCGCCTTTGAAATCGAGTTGGTCGAGGTAGATGTGTTGCCCTTGAATGCGAAACTTGTTGTCAATCTGATTAAACGCGGTCGTGTTGGGCGTCTTGTTGCGTAGCACTTTGAGCATGCTTACCAAAATGGGTAACTCATGAATGTTGGCTTGGGTAATTTGCACTTCGCCGTGGCCGACCATGGTGGCCAGCGATCGACCGTTGCCACTCAGCGAAAGCGAAGCTTCGACCTGCCCCTGGTAGTCGAGTTGGCCATTGATTCGCTCTTTCATCAATCGATCCAAGTTGGCGCCGTCAAGTTTTATGTCGGCAGAATATTTAGGCACCACGTCGAATGTCACCCAGGAGTCTGCGGCCACATCGCCGTCGTAAGCTCGGGCTGTCAGCCTTCGCAGCGGGAGTCCTTGCTCTTTGGTCGCCCATTCGCCGAACAGGCAACGATCGTTGTCGACCCATAGTGGGCCGTGAATCTCAGTGAATTGTATGTCTTCGAATGTCGCGGTATCGATTGCTAGCTCGCCCGCCGAAAAGCTCTTGTTACCCCGTGCCTCGCCTTTCAGGCGAACTGCTCCATGAAGATTATGCAGTTCGATTCCTGCCTGCAGATTCGCCTGAAAAAAGTTCAGCTCGACGTCCCATACGGTATCGATCGTAGAGCTAGCGCCCCGACCTTTCGAGAACGACAGGCTACCGTTCGACAGATTAAACGATCCCGAGGGCCGTAGATATTCGATAAGATTCCGCAGCTTCGTTGGTAGCGCGTCCGTCAAATCGCGCCGTGCCATCAACCGATCGACGGCCAAGCCTTCTAGCCGCAGGTTCCAAGAACCATCGTCGCGAAACTCGCCATCGCCGTTGGTACGCATGGTCGTCCGCCCGTGACTCGCCCGCAGCTGCGACAGCTGGAGTTTACCGTTCTGATAACTTATTGACCCTTCGATTTGTTCCATCAGGTAGGGGAAAAATTTCGGTTGAATGGTTGTCGACTCTTTCAAGGGATGTATTGCCACGTTAATCACCGGCTTGGTCAAACCGGTGACGTGCGATACGTCGGCCTGTAGGTCAACGTTGCCGCGCGGATGCAACTCTTCCCACGCACGTTGTACCGTCGGCGGCAACGCATGCCGCAGGTCGTCGTCCAAGGGAAGCTGATGCCCTCGGAAACCAAGTAGCAGTTCACTGCCACGACTGCCCGGCCGCAAATAACCATCGCATTCAACATGCCGCGATCCGCTCGACACTAAATCGCGAAACGTCCAGTGTTGGTCCTCGGCCAAGACCAATCCATTGATGCCGCTCAACGGGTAAGGGAATTTTTCGTAGTTGACACGACAATCGACCAACTCTAAACGCAGATTCGTGTGCGGCTTGATTTGCCCCAGTTGCGTACGGTCGAGCCGCCAACGCACGTTGAATTTTCCTTGAGGATTGATCGCGTCGATTACGTGTCGCGTCTTCTCGGGCAGTGCCGCGATCATGCGGTCTTCGATATCGACATTTGAGCCAGTGACCTCGATCCAGCCGAGAGCACTTGGCCGCGGGTCGAAAACTTGCCCCTCAAATCGCAACGGCTGCCCGCCTGCGTAGCCGATGAGATCGATGTCGAGCGTGGCTGTGTGTATCTCGTTACGAGGGGTGAAGGTCATCGAACCCGAGCCACCCTTCACGCGGTAGCGAAACTTGTCCGACTCGAACGCCAACTCGCGGCCCGTGAGCTTAACGACGGGCGTCCATTTTTGGCCGTCAAAAGTCACTTGCACGTCAGCATCAACGATGCCCGCTGGTTGGTACTTATCCCACTGGTCTTGCAGAACTGCCGGCAACACATCGTAGGTTTGTTTGTCGAGGTTAATTTTCTGCACTCGCAACCCCATCGCCAAGGGAGCAGTCGTCGTCCAGCCGCGACGTTCTAGTTGCATTGCGACCGTCGCGGTGCCACAGGATCCTCGCAGCTGCTTGATGGTCAGTAAATCGTTTTGACAATGCACAACGCAAGCAAGGTCGACCAAGGGTCCAGGCAAACGAGGGTCTTCAAGCCTTGCGCCTTGCAAATGAAAGGTGGCATCAAAACGAGGTTTCGCATCGATCTGAAACTGCTGTTCGACCACTACGTGGCCATCCACTTTGCCGTGCAGCGATGTCTGATTCAACGACTTGCCACTCAATGCCGAGGCCCAAGTCAGCAGGTCTTTGGAGAGCTGCATCTGCTCAAAATCACAAGAGAGTAGCAGCAACTTGCTGGCCGGATCGCTGCGTGCATGCACCACGGCATGTTCTACCAATGGCCCGCTAAAGGTGCCGTCGATCTGCAAAGGCTCTAGCCCAAACTCCGACACGTGCCCTTTCGCAAACTCGGTATCCGTCGCTGGAGCACTGCCAGTCACGGGGCGAATTATGAGGTTGACGTCTCTCAGTGACAATGCGGGGAGCCTTGATCGACTTTGATCGGACAGCGTGATCTGCGCATTTTCGATGACCACTTCGGGCTTCTTATTCTCGCATTTTGGCAAGGGCCAAATCGAGGACAAGTTCCAGAGTCCTTCGCGATTTTTGGCTGCCCATACTTGAGGATGCCTTACCACGACGCGCGTGACTGTTGGCAGTCCCTTCATCAAGTTGGTGAGTTTCGCGTCGCAGGAGAGCATGATCTCATCGACGACTAACAAGTTGCTTTGCAGTTGCCTGCTGCTCGTTTCCGAAATCGCCAGATCGTAGATTGCAATGCCTTGCCCCTCGACAAGTCGCGCACCGCCGACGCTGATATTGTACTGTGGGAACTGACGAGCCAACAGCTGCTCGGCTTGCCGACGAATTTCGTCGTCGAGCCGGGTAAACAGAAATACCCCCAGCCCAATCGCCACAAACACAGCAAGCGCTGCAGCGATCTTGAAGAAGTACCAGCAAATGTTGACGAACCAAGTAATGACGAAATCCTTTTCGACTTGCTAATTTCGGCGCAATCCTTGCGCAGTCCCATCGCGCAACGTGCCCGCGAGCCGACCAGCGGCTAACGCATTTCCCCACAACTGCGCAGTTTGGAGCCAGAATGGTAGGCCCGATCGCTGCCCAGGGTCAATACCTGCTAACAGCCGGGTGCCGATGCTAGCGGTTTTGCAGCGGAACCCAAAAAACTGCTCACCACTGTAGCACTAGCCGCTCGTCGGCAATGCTAGCACGAATATTCCCTGGCAGATTCACTACCATGCCCTCGTGCGGTCGTAGAACCATCTCTGCTAGCTGGTTCCACCACTCGTAGGTCATCGCTTGCTCGGCCAAACCCGCCTCGCGCCAAGCAATGCGCAGCGCTTCGCAAATCACAAGCGGATGCTGTCCGGAAAAATCTTGACATCGCAAAACCATTGCCTGCGGCTTCGCCGGGCATGCTGCCGCGTCAAGCAGTCGACGAGCTAGCGACTCGACGACCTGTTGCGACTCTGCAGATTGACTGGCAAGGCGCACCAGCGCACCGTCCAAATCCGAATTGTATTGCTCTCGAACTTGCGGTAGCAATTCATGTCGCAAACGGTTGCGTGTAAATTGCCGATCGACGTTCGTGCTATCAGTACGAAACTCTTGCCTCAGGTCAGCCAGATATCGAATCACCATCGAACGCGAGCTATTGAGCAACGGCCGAACGAGCGTGACCGTCGGCGTGAGTGCGCGCGTCGGGGGAATACCTGCCAAACCGCGTAGGCCGGTGCCTCGAAGCACACGAAACAGCACCGTCTCGACTTGGTCGTCGCGTGTGTGGGCTGTGGCTAGGTAGCGGACGCCCGACTGCTCGGCAGCGCTGGTCAAAAGTTGATACCGTTGGGTACGCGCCGCTGCTTCGATGCCTTCGCCCGTCTCGGATTTGTAGAGAGACGTGTCGCAAGTCAGCACTTCTAGCGGGATAGCCAACGCCTTGCATTGCTGCTGACACCAATGTGCATCTGCGGTCGATTCGGTCCCACGTAGCTGATGATTGACGTGCAACGCCATCAGCTTCCCAGCTCCGCCCTGCCCCGACTTGAAATGCCGTAACAGGCGCAGGAGTGCCATACTGTCGGCACCCCCAGACAGGGCAACCGCCACGTTTATTTCAGTCCAACCTGGCGGCAACCTGACGCGATGCTGTAGATCATCGGGTGAAGCCAGGCCACTGCTGGAGCGGTCATACGGCACAATTGGGGTAGCCTTTCAGGGTTCTGGCAACGATTGGTCGATTTTCGGCAGTTTCTGGTGAGTAGCTGGCCGGCAAACTCCATCTCAGTTTATGCAATTTGTAGCAACCGGCCTAGGAGCGACGACCTGATCAACGTAAGCCGAGACCAAGCTTGCAGTTGCAGCCAATTTTGATACGATGCAGGTTACGTTGAGAGTTGCGTGTCCACGTGGGGCACGTCGACTCTTCAGAAAAAGAAAATTACGTGTCTCGGACGCAATATCTCCCATGGGGGTGACAGGTGCGCCAGAGAGCGTTGTGTGATTTTGAGATTTTGTGTTTTGTCGCTAAGTTGTCCCGGCGAATTTGCCTGCTACGAAATTGTTTGTTTTGGGCTTTCGTTTTGACTCGTGGTTCGTAGATCGTCCTGAGATATGCTCGAGATTTTCCACCGCCTGATGGTTTTTCGGTTGCTGTTCTGCCGGCGTTTAGGCTTTTGTAGCCTTGGTGTTGGTCAGAAAATTGGTCGCATCAGAGAGACTTTGACACGCAGCATGTCCAGCCTTCTGCCCGCCGTCGTGCGTAGCCAGCGATGCTGCTGCGCCGCTGTACCTAACGAGAGAGCTACAACGAAGTGGAAGCTACCCAGCTCGCTACTTCCTGACTCTCTTAACAGCAGCAGATACTGCGGTCAGAATTTGGGCGACTCAGGCCTGGGACACTTGCACGTAGCTTTCGTCGAACGGCCTTTCGCCGAACGGGTTCGTTCGTAGCAAGGTTTAGCAGGCCGAGCTATTCGGTTTTGCGACAAACGCACAATTTGGTCACACATCGAAGCCAGCCACCCCGGTGGTGCCTTCAAATTGCTCTCAGGCCAAATCCTTCTCTCCCCTCACGGCTTATTTTTTGGGCCTGCTGTAGGGGACTGCTGATGAGGCACTCATTTGCCCCTAAGCAAAAAATAATGGAAGGACTCCAATGACGCACCTTTTACTGTTTGATATTCCCTTGGCAAATCCTCCCCTAGCCGCCTTAGGCGACCTGGGGCAGCTAATCACAGTAGCCGTTGCTGGCCTGTTGGGCATGGGGCTTATCAAGCTGCTTGATTACTTGCGTAAGCGTGACGCCGACAAAGAGGCTGCGCAGATTATCGCTCACGCCGAGCAAGATGCCAACACACTGCGCAAAGAAGCAGCCATTGAAGCGAAAGAGATGTCCCTCAAAGAAAAGGACCGCCTCGAACGTGAGAATAACGAAATTCGTAATCAGCTCCACGAGCGAGAGCGACAACAAGACAAGCTCGAAGATGGTCTCGCACAGCGGCGGGATCAGCTCGAAAAACAGGGCAAGATGGTCGAGAACAATCAGCGCCGGCTTGCTGAGAAGCTCGAAGATGCTACCCGACGGCAAAAGGAGCTTGACGATCTGCTTGACCTCGAACGCCAAACGATGCACAAACTCAGCAGCCTGAGTCCCGAGGATGCCGAGAAACGTCTTTTGGAACGGCTCGAGCAAGAGCTGGTCAAAGAGCAAGGCGCGATGATCATGAAGCAT